>NBLL01000003.1 GCA_002084355.1 Bacteroidetes bacterium 4572_128
AACCAAAAAATTGTCGTTTTTTTGAAAAAAAAATTTTTGAATTAAAAAAAATCATTAAAAAAATGGCGTTTTTTGGAAAAAATATTTTTTTTAATTATAAAAAATCATTAAAAAATTGACGTTTTTTTGAAAAAAAAATTTTTTTAATTATAAAAAATCATAAAAAAATTGACGTTTTTTTGAAAAAAAAATTTTTTTTAATTATAAAAAAACATAAAAAAATTGACGTTTTTTTGAAAAAAAAATTTTAATTATAAAAAAACATTAAAAAATTGACGTTTTTTTGAAAAAAAAATTTTTGAACTAAAAATAAAAATATTATATATTGCGTTGAAAATTAAATTAATTAAAAAAAATTATGAAATCTATTTTTTTAGTTTTGGTTGTTTTTGTATTTTCTTTTACTTCTTGTGAAGAAGATATTCAAAATATTGAACCAAATAATTTGGAGAAAAAAGAAGTCTTAGAAAAAAGAATTACTAAGGCAGATCTTGCAAAATTTTTTGATGTGTCTGAGAAATATATTATTTTTGATGATAAAGCAGAGGATTTTGATTTTAAATTTGTTTCTCATTTTACAGAAGAAGAAGAAATTGAAATTTGTTCTTTATGTAAAAATTTAAAAGATGGAGAATCTTTTTATCCTTTTTATGATAAAAATGGTAAATTTAATTATTTTTATGGAGAGTTGGACGCAGTAAAGAAAAAAGTAATAAATCACCATAATTTATCATCATCTATAAATTGTAATTCTGATGTTAAAGCTACAAGTATATCTTTTATACTTTCATCTATAAATAAAGATAAAGCCCGTGAAGGAAGAACTATTTCTGTTATTTCTTATGAAAAATATATTTATGTAATAAATGAATTTCATATTAAATAAAAAAAATAATTAATTAATTATTTTTTCGTATAATTTAAAACAAAAACATTTTAAAAATGTTTTTGTTTTTTTTATTTTAAATAAAATTACATAGAATTTTTCAAAATTATTATAAATAATAATTTTGAAAAATTTTTTTTTATTAAAAAAATTATATATTGCAAAATATTAATTTAAAAATTAAAAAAAAAAACAAAAAATTATGCGAAAAAAAATTTATTTATTTTTTTTATTGTTGAATTTCTTTTTTCTGTTCTCTTTAGCATCTATTGGGCAGAATTGTCAACATACAGTTATACTTTATGATGCTTACAGCGATGGATGGGACGGCAATTTATTGACTATTAATGTTGATGGGATACCAGTATTGGAAAACATTACTTTTGATAATTCTATTAATGATGGAGACAGTGCCATATTTACTTTTCCTGCTACTACTGGAAGTATAATCACAACTACATTTACTGCAGTTTCATATTCTTATGAAGCAGATTATACCATATTTGATAATGAAAATAACATTATAGCAACTGATGGTGATGGTGGTACAAGTAGTTCAAGTGGTACTGCCCCTGTTGGTTTAACAGAAGAAGATAACATTTTTGGTTTTTGTCCGGAAGGTGATATGGAATATCTTTCAGGAACAACTTTTTCGGCTGACACTTTAATTGTAAATCCAGGTTCTTTGAATAAAACAATTATTGGTTTAGAGATTATAAGTGGAGTTGGTATTGATAACCCATTTAATTTAACAAGTTTAAATTTCAATACTAATGGTTCAAGTGATGCAATAACAGATATTACAAATGCAAGAGTTTATTGTACATTATCTGACAGTACTTTTTCTACTGATTCTCTTTATGGTAATTTTGAAAACCCAAATGGAGATTTTACTGTAAATGGTGAAATTTTATTGAATTATGGGAAAAATTATTTTTGGTTAACTTATGATATTTCACAAGATGCTACATTAAATAATTTTGTAGATGCTGAATGTACTTCTTTTGTAATTTCTGGAAATACAGAAACACCAGAAGTTACTGCTCCTGCAGGAAATAGAGAAATATCTTCAGATGTTTATTTAGTCGCAGGAATAAATGAATTAACCACTTGTGATGTAATGGTTTATGATGAAGGTGGTCCAAATGGAGATTATGAAAATAATTTTGATGGTACAATTACTTTTTATCCAAATGAAGAATTGTCTTATATTCAGGTTGAAGTTCTTTCTCTTGTCATCGGTAATAATGAAGATTATTTGAAAATATATGATGGTAATTCTACAGATGCTCCCTTAGTTGCAAATCTTACCGGAACTTTAAATGATACAACTTTCATTGCTTCTAATGATGGTTCTATGACGATTGAATTTACAACAAATATAGCTGGAACTTTTGATGGTTTTGTTTTAAATGTTAGTTGTTATGAACCGATAGAAGCTCCATCTATTGCTGTAAATCCTTTGCCTTTTGATGGTATTGAAGTAGGAGTTCTTGATGTTTCTGGTACTTTAATGTCTTGGGATAATGTTCCTTATTCATTAGGTTATTATATTAATTTTGGTACAGATAATCCACCAACTAATATTTTAAATAATGAAGATCTTGGTTTTACTAATTCTTACACTCCAGAATTAGATTATTTACAAACTTACTACTGGCAAATAATTCCTTATAATAATATAGGAAGTACAGCAGATTGTCCAGTATGGTCATTTTCAACTTCGAGTGATGTTCCTGTTGCAAATATTAATTTAAATTTTGCTGACTTTGGTACATCAACTATTTATCCTCCCGCTGTTTCTGACACAATTTTTAATTTTACATTAACAAATCTTGGTGTTGGAGAATTAAGCATTGAAAGTTTTACTGACCTTGAAGGAACACCATTTTCAACTAATTTAGGACTTGGCGCTGATACTATATCTCTTGCTTCTAATGAAACTTCTGAACCTTTTATTTTTGCATTCCAACCTACAGAAGAAGGTTATTTTGAGACTGAATTTACAATTGTTACTTCAGGTGGTGAAATTACTGTTACTTTATCTGGAGAAGGTTATCTTCTGCCAAGTGGAATGGTTGAAGTGGGAACTGGTGATTTAATAAACCAAAGTTTACCTATGGAACCTTTTTATGGTTATAGTTATTCGCAATCAATTTATTTACAACATGAAATAAAAGAAGACGGCAGAATAGAAAGAATTTATTATCATTATAATGGATACCAAGAATGGGGTCCTGATGCAATTAAAATTTACATGGGACACACAACTTTAACAGGATTAGACAATTGGGTTTCTATCGATGATTTAGTAGAAGTTCACGAAGGTGAATTAAGTGTGGAAGCTGTAGACGGCTGGGTTGAAATAGTTTTAACTACTCCTTTTGAATATAATAATACTGACAATCTTGTGGTAGCTTTTGAAGAAAATACAACAGGATACCACAGTAGTAGTTCTGAATTCTTCTGTACAGAATCTGATACAACTATGAGTATTTGTTATTATAATGATAATAATAATCCAGACCCAAATGACCCTCCAGATGGAAACCTAATGGAATCTCGTCCAAATATCCGCTTTTTATTTGCACCTATTCCAACAGGTCCAGCTATTACTTTTTCTCCTATGGAATTAGATTTTAATGAAATAATTGCAGCGAATGATTCTATAACAACAACTTTCACTGTCATTAATAACGGTGTAGAAAACTTAGATATTTCTGGTATTGATGTTGAAGGACCTTTTGTAATTAATTTTGACGGCGAAATAACTATAGAAGCCGGAGAAAGTTACGATTTTGAAATAGAGTTTTTCCCAACAAGTTCTGGTGTTTTTACAGGAACAGTTACATTTACAACTAATGCAACAACTGGCGATGGAGTAATTACTTTGATGGGAACTGCCTATCCTTCTACTTATCTTGGCGAAAGTTTTGAGGAAGGATTTCCACCACTTGGATGGACAATAGAAAATCTTTCAGAAGGAAATGATTGGACACAGTATAATTTAGGTGCTTTAGAAGGAAATTATAATGCACAATTATATTACAATGGTACTAATTTTTCTGATGGACGTTTAATAACTCCTTTGCTTGAATTAAACACCGTAGATGAAATTGACGATTTTGTTAGCTTTTATGCAAAAAGTAACAGTACAGATGCAATTCTAAAAGTAGAATATTCTTATGATGGAGTTAATTTTATTGAAATAGATGAAATAGATTTAGAACCAAATTACAGTCAATATGTAATTGATTTAAATACTATTACAGTAATAGAAGATCAAGGTATTTTTATTGCATTTCACGGAATAACAACAACAAATTATTACACTTCTATTTATATGGATGTTGTTTTATATCCTCCAACTTTCTTAGATCCAATCTCTCCGGTTGCAAGTTCTAATCCAATTCCAGAAGATGAAACATCTGAATTAAATATTCTTTCTTTAGATTTAGGATGGGATGAAATTTTCGAAGCTACTGGATATTATGTAAATATTGGAACAGATAATCCTCCAACTAATATGATTCAAAATGAAAGTGTTGAAGAAAATTCTTTTAATTTGAATGATTTAGAATATAGCACGACATATTATTGGCAAGTTGTACCATATAATACTTTTGGTTCTGCAGAAGAATGTCCAATATGGTCTTTTACAACTATGGATCCTTTACCTCCAGGTGTTGTACAATACAAGTGAAGAACTTGTAAATGATGTAGAAGGTACTGCAAGAATAGAAAAAATTAGTTATTATTATAATGGAAATTCTGCATTTGGTCCAGATGAAATTCAAATTTATATGGGACATACTAATTTATCTAATTTTGAAAATGACTCTTGGGTAACTACTGATAACTTAGCTTTGGTTTATGACGGAGAAATAAGTGTTACGAATGAAGAAGGATGGATTGATATTGTATTATCTATTCCTTTTACATATAACGGTACTGATAATTTAGTTGTTGGTTTTGATGAAAACACAGATGGTTTTCACGGTAGTTCAGATGATTTTTATTCTTCGGCAACAGATTCTATAATGAGTTTAAATTATTATTCTGACGGAACAAATCCTAACCCAACAGATTTAACATCTATTCCATCTGCAACAACTATAGCTGCTCGACCAAATACACAATTTTATTTTGGAGCTTTACCAACTGGTCCTGTTGTTATGTTTAGTTCTTCCGATTTGTCTTTTTCAACTATACCTGCTGAAACAGAGGATAGCATTCAAATAAATATATTTAATACAGGTATTTCAACCGACAGAAGCTGGTATATTTACAGATACTTTGTGGTCTAATTCTAACACTTCAACTATAGAAGTATTTGCAGTTTTAAGTGGAGCATCTTATCCGTCAAATTATATAGGTGAAAGTTTTGAAAATGAATTTCATCCGGAAGGTTGGAATATTCAAAACAATGGTGTAAACCAATGGGTACAATATTCTTATGGATCTTATGAAGGTGAGAAATGTGCACGTTTAAGTAATTCTAGTCTTGGAAATTCCATTTCTAATTTAATAACTCCTCAGTTAGTAATAACTAATAATGATTTTATTACTTTCTATGCGAAAAAAAATTCTACTAGTTATGGTTCATTAATTATAACTTATTCTGAAGATAGTATTAATTTTATTAATTTAGATACTATAAATTTAAGTACTTCTTATGAAAGTTTTACTGTTTCTTTTGAAAATATTCCAGAAGGAAATTATTATATAGGTTTTCTTGGAGACTTATCTACAGTTTATAATTATTTATCATTAGACGCTGTTATTTATCCACCTATTTATATTCCTCCTTATCCACCTGCGGCTTCTACAGAACCTGTACCT
Source organism: Bacteroidetes bacterium 4572_128 (assembly GCA_002084355.1). Taxonomy (GTDB): domain Bacteria; phylum Bacteroidota; class Bacteroidia; order Bacteroidales; family 4572-128; genus 4572-128. The sequence continues at coordinate 5,729 of NBLL01000003.1, forward strand.
GCTGATTTGACAGAAGATTTATCTATTTTTACTGTTGATATGAGTTGGAATAATAACTTTTTTGCAAATGCTTGTAAAATAAATTTTGGTACAGACCAATCAACTTTTACTGAAGATAGTGCAGAAGATTTAGGAAATCTTGAAAATTATCAAAAAACAAGTTTAGAATATGGCACAATTTATTACTGGCAAATTTTACCTTATAATGATTACGGTACTGCAGAAAATTGTCCTATATGGTCATTTACAACTATGGCAGACCCAACAATTACAAGCTTGCCTTGGTTCGAAGATTTTGAAGAACCAGAAGGATGGTTAACGCAAGGTACATTTAATTGGACATTATATGTTCCTGCCGGAGGAGATGATAATGTACAAGGAATAAGAGCATTATATCCAGCTTACTCTGGTGGAAATGCTGAAGCTATTAGTCCACCTGTAGTTCTTGATGTTGATGCTGAATTAGTTTTTAAATGGTCTCACGGATATACCACTAATAATCCAACAGCACAAATGCAAGTTTCTACTTCTACAAACGGTTTAGATTGGGAAGTAATTTGGGATAAAGAAGGAGAAGATTTTGATTCTGATGATGGAGCAAATTCTTTCGCTCCCGGAGATTATGTGAATGCTGTTGTTTCGCTTGCAAATTACAACGGACAAACAGTTTATGTGAAATTTGATGCGATTAGTGAATATGGTGGTTATCCAGTTTTTGTTGACTCTATAGAAATTAAAGAATCTGTTGATATGGAATTTATCTCTACTACAACAACACAAACAAATACTTCTTCAGATAACGATTTCGAAGAAATTAATGAGTTTGGTTCTGTAAATAATCCTAACGGTGATTTTACAATTACAGGAACACAAAATATTCTAGGAGGAACAAATTATTTCTGGTTGGTTTATGGGATTTCTGAAAATGCAACCTTAGAAAATATTGTGGATGCACAATGTAATTCTGTGAAAATAGACGGTATCATTCAAAATACTGAAATTAGTATTCCTGACGGAGATAGAGAGATACACATTGCTCCGGATACAATAATTATGGGAACAACAACAGAAATTAATACTTGTTTTGCTTATTTCTATGATAATGGTGGAGTAAACGCTAATTATATTTCGGCTTCTAATGAAACTCTTGTTATTTATCCAGATGGAGCAGATGCAAAAGTTAAAATTAATTTTTCTGTTTTTAATACTTATTTTTCTGACGATTTAGTTATTTATGATGGAAATAGTAATTCAGCTCCTTTAATTGGAGAATATTCTGGCAGTACTATTCCAGAAGAAATTATTTCTTCTGCAAACGACGGAAGTTTAACTATTGAATTTTCACCATCTAGTAATGCAAATGCTGGTTGGGAAGCTGTTGTTAGTTGTCATTATATGATTCCTGATTTAGAGCTTAGCGTGAGTTCTATAACTTTCGAAAATACTTATGAAAATGTTGCCGCTCCATCTCATGAAATTTTTATTAGAAATGATGGTGCTGCTAATTTAAATGTTGCAAGTCATCAAATTAACGGAGCAGATGCAAGTATGTTTAGTGTTTCCGCAACTTATCCTATGGAAATTATTCCCGGAGATAGTGTTGCTGTTTATATTGGTTTTACACCAACTTCTTACGGTGATAAAATTGCGGGTGTTTTATTTACTGATGTAACAGGTGAATATACTGACCTTGCTCTTTTATATGGACATTGTATAGATCCAACTTTAACACCTTCATTTACTGAAACATTTAATGAAAGTGTACCTGCTGCTGGATGGCAATCTTACGAAGGTCAATTAACAGAAAATTCTAATTTAACAATTGTTCCAGTTGGATGGTTTAGTGCTGATTTTGCAAATGACAATGAACACGAAAACGGTGCTTCGGCAAAAAGAGAACCTTATTTCGAAGAAAATTATTGGCTAGTAACTCCTCCTATTAACTTAGGAACTCAAGGTTTTGATTTGCATTTTGATTTAGCTTTAACTACACATAATGAAAATGAAGAAAGTTCTATAGATCTAAACGGAAAATTTGCTGTTGTTATTTCTACAGATAATGGAGAAACTTGGTCTTCTAATAATATTCTACAAGAATGGAATAATTCTGATACAATTTCTAATGTTGGAGAATCTGTTTCTATTTCGCTTGATGATTATTCTGGAACTATTAGATTAGCTTTTTATAGTGAATTAACTCAGATAGCATCTGATGGCTACGATATATTTGTTGATAATGTTACTGTTGGAACACCTTGCGATTTAAATATTGATTTAGGTGATGATATTAATACAAATGTAATTGATTTACCTTATACAGTTTCAATAGAAGATAATTATGCTAGTTATCAATGGTTTAACAACGGTGTTGCAATAGATGGTGAAACAAATAATAGTTATGAAATTACTGCATTGGGATTTTATCAACTTACTCTGGAAGTAACCGACGAAAACGGTTGTCAAGCATCTGACGATATTAATGTTGAAATATTTATTGGAATGGAATTATTGAATAATACAAAGATTTCAATATATCCAAATCCAAATGCTGGAATATTTAATTTAGAAATTAATTCTGAATAATAGATATTTCTCATTTAGAAAAAGGAATTTATTACATTAAAGTTATAAATGCTAATTCTGTGAAAACAGAAAAATTAATTATAAAATAAAAATTATTTTTGTTTTTTAAAAGCGATTTTTTTATAAAAATCGCTTTTTTGTTTTTTTAAATTTTTGAAAAAATTTTTTCAAAAAAACGCCAAAATTTTAATGATTTAAATAATTAAAAAAAAAAAATTTCAAAAAAACGCCAAAATTTTAATATTTTTTATTTTGAAATTTTTATTTATAAAATAAAAATTTCACTGCTTGCAAATTAATATAAATTTGCTTTAAATCAACAAATTTTAAACTATCTAATATGTTTGATACAAAATATTCATAATTATTATTTTTATCTTTTTCCAGAATAATAAATTGCCATAACCTACCAATTACAAAACTCCCTATAATTTTATTAGAATTATTCAAATTTATTGCAGCAAGCATTGCCGCAAGAACTTGATTTTCTGGATTTCCTGTTGCATTAAGAGATCTCTTATATTCTTGTAAAAAGAAAAATGGATTTTTAGGTCTTTCTATTCCTTTTGCAATTATAAAATCTGGTTTTCCTTTTAATAAAAAACCATTAATTTCACAACTTATTTCCTCGCCATACCAATCAAAAATATCTTTAAAATGAAAATCTACTTTATTTAAAATAGGACCTATAAATTTTATAGATAATTTTTGTTCATTATAATAGGATAAATACAATCTATTTTTTTTTATTAAATTTAAAAAAAAATTTTTTTCATTTTCAGAAATTTGATAATTATAATTAAACCATTTTTCAAATTTTTCATCATTAATAACAGGACGAATATTAACAACTTCCATTAATTTGTCAATTGTTGCATCTCTAAATTTAATTACTTTTTCCTTGTTATTCATATATTTTTTTAATTAATTTTTTATATAAAAAAAATATAATTAATTTTTTTAAAAAACATCCAATTATTTTTTATTTGAAATTAAAAAATTTTTTCAAAATTCGTCCAAAATTTTAATATTTTTTGTAACCGCTCATTATAGTATGGTAAAAAAAGTTTTTTCGCAAAAAATAAAAACCATAAAGCTTTGATTTTAAGGTTGTTACGTTTTTTGTAAAATGCTGAGCGGATACCATTTTTTAATTTTTTAATTTCAATTAAAAAAAAAATTTTTTCAAAATTCGTCCAAAATTTTAACATTTTTTAATTTTTTAATTTCAATTAAAAAAAAAATTTTTTCAAAATTCGTCCAAAATTTTAACATTTTTAATTTTTTAATTTCAATTAAAAAAAAAAATTTTTCAAAATTCGTCCAAAATTTTAATATTTTTTAATTTTTTAATTTCAATTAAAAAAATTTTTTCAAAATTCGTCCAAAATTTTAACATTTTTTAATTTTTTAATTTCAATTAAAAAAAAAATTTTTTCAAAATTCGTCCAAAATTTTAACATTTAAAAAATTTTTTTCAAAAATCGTCCAAAATTTTAATATTTTTTAATTTCAAAAAAAAAATTTTTATTTTTAAATCAAAATTTTACAAATTTTCATTAAAAAAATTTTTTCAAAAAAACGGCAAAATTTTACGAATTTTCATTAAAAAAAATTTTTCAAAAAAACGGCAAAATTTTACGAATTTTCATTAAAAAAAATTTTCAAAAAAACGGCAAAATTTTACGAATTTTCATTAAAAAAATTTTTTCAAAAAAACGGCAAAATTTTACGAATTTTTCATTAAAAAAATTTTTTCAAAAAAACGCTCAAATTTTACGAATTTTTCATTAAAAAAATTTTTTCAAAAAAACGGCAAAATTTTAACATTTTTAAATTAAAAATTTTTTTTCAAAAAAATGGCAAAATTTTAATGAATAAAATATTCATAATTTATATTCAAGCTTCCTCATTTTTTATTTTTTTTGTTTTTATGAAAAAATGACAAAAAAATTAATTGGCATACGAATTGAAATTCATTAGTTGAATTGAAATTTCGAAAATAAATAATTAAAAAAATGGGCAAAATAATAGGAATAGATTTAGGAACAACAAATTCTTGTGTATCTGTAATGGAAGGAAACGAAGCGGTTGTAATTTCAAATAGCGAAGGTAAACGTACAACTCCATCAATAGTTGCATTTTTAGATAAAGATGAGAGAAAAGTTGGTGATCCAGCAAAAAGACAAGCAATAACAAATCCAAGAAAAACTATTTTTTCTATAAAACGTTTTATGGGAGAAAGTTATTTTAATGTCAGTAAAGAAGTAAATAGAGTTCCTTATGAAGTTGTAAAAACTGATAATAATGTTCTAAAGATAAAAATAGAAAATAGAAATTATTCGCCTCAGGAAATTTCTTCTATGGTTTTACAAAAGATGAAAAAAACAGGAGAAATTGCTGGATTAGAAGTAAAAAGAGTTGTAAACGAACCAACAGCAGCGGCTCTTGCTTACGGATTAGATAGAAAAGCAAAAGATATAAATGTTGCAGTTTTTGATTTAGGAGGCGGAACTTTTGATATTTCTATTTTAGAACTTGGTGATTCTATAGTAGAAGTAAAATCAACAAATGGTGATACACATCTTGGAGGAGATGATTTTGACCAGGTAATTATTGATTGGATGGCAGAAGACTTTTTGAAAAATGAAGGTGTAGATTTACGCCACGATGCTATGTCTTTACAACGTTTGAAAGAAGCAGCAGAAAAAGCAAAAATAGAACTTTCAAGCTCAACGATGACAGAAATTAATTTGCCATATATTATGCCAGTAAACGGTATTCCTAAGCATTTTGTAAAATCTTTATCCAGAGCAAAATTCGAACAGCTTGCAGATACTTTAATACAAAATACTATGGAGCCTTGTAAAAAAGCTCTTGCTGATGCTGACTTAAATGCAAATGAAATTGATGAGGTTATTTTAGTTGGCGGCTCAACTCGTATGCCGGCAATTCAAAATATTGTAGAAAAATTTTTTAAGAAAAAACCATCAAAAGGGGTTAATCCAGACGAAGTTGTTGCAATAGGTGCAGCTATACAAGGAGGAATACTTGCCGGAGATGATTCATTAAAAGATATTTTATTATTAGATGTTACGCCTCTGTCTCTCGGAATAGAAACTATGGGAAGAGTAATGACAAAATTGATAGAATCAAACACAACTATACCGTCTAAAAAAACAGAAACTTTTACTACTGCTGTTGATAATCAGCCTTCTGTAGAAATACATGTTTTACAAGGTGAGCGTCCAATGGCTGCAAATAATAAAACTATAGGTCGTTTTCATTTGGATGGAATTCCACCAGCACAAAGAGGTACTCCGCAAATAGAAGTTACTTTTGACATTGACGCTAACGGAATTTTAAATGTTTCTGCGAAAGATAAATCTACGAATAAAGAGCAAAGCATACGTATAGAAGCATCTTCTGGTTTAAGTGATACAGAAATAAATAAAATGAAAGAAGAAGCAAAAGCTAATGAGGAATCTGATAAAAAAGAGAAAGAAAAAATAGATAAGTTAAATAGTGCTGACAGTACAATCTTTCAAATAGAAAAACAAATGAAAGAAATGGGTGATAAATTACCAGCAGAAAAGAAAGAACTAATAGAAAGTAGCATATCTAATTTAAAAGAAGCTCATAAAGCTCAGGATTTAGATGCCATAGATAAATATATGGACGAATTAAATAAAGTATTTCAAGAAGCGGCTCAAGGAGCACAAGGACAAAATGGAAATCCAAATTTTCAAGATGCTAACTTCCAAAATCCAAATGAAAAACAAGAAAACAAAAAAGAAGACAAAAAAGGAAAAGACGAATACACTGATTTTGAAGAGGTAAAATAATAAAAAAAAACCACAAAATTTTTTCAAAAAAAACCCAAATGTAATTTTATATTTGGGTTTTTTTAAAAAAATTAAATTATAATCATATTAAAAATATTTGATTATAATTCAAATTATAATCATTTTTATTTCGTATAAATTCGTATAAATATGAGAAATAAAATTTTTTTTTTCAAAAAAACGTCATTTTTTTTATTTTTAATTTTATCAAAAAAAATTTTTTTTTTAAAAAACGACCAAATTTTTATCATTTATTTCAAATGAAAAATTTTTTTCAAAAAAACAGCATTTTTTTAATGATTTTTTTAAATAAAAAAAATTTTTTTTATTTAAAATCTTATATCAAATTTTTTTTTAATTTTGTTTTTTTATAACAAAAATTTTAATAATGAAAAAAATATTTTTTATATTTTTTATATTTTTTAGTTTTATTTCTTTTTCACAAAATTCAGATTGGAAAAATGAAATTTCTAAAGCTAATAATTTTTATAAAGAAAAAAAATTTAAAAAAGCGGTAGAAATTTACGAAAATCTCATAAAACAAGATTTTGAATCTTCAGAATTATATTATAATCTGGGAAATTCGCATCTGCAATTTTAAATTTTGAACGAGCAAAATTATTAGCTCCAAATGATGACGATATAAAAAATAATTTATTAATCTCTCAGAAAAGCACAAAAGATAAAAATGAAAAAGTACCTCAATTGTTAATTTTTGTATGGGCAAAAAATTTAATTAAAATATTTCATTTTGAAACTTGGGCAACAATTAGTGTAATATTTTCATTTTTATTTCTATCGCTTTTTACTGCTTTTTTATTATCTAATAAAATTAAAATGAAAAAATTATTTTTCTTTATTAGTGTTTTATTTTTAATAATAAGTTTAAAATCTTTTATATTTGCTCATTATCAAAATGATATGCAAATTAATCACAAACAAGCAATTATATTTGCTCCCTCAGTTGAAATAAAAAGTGAACCGAGTGAAATGGGGACGATTTTATTTCCTCTTCACGAAGGAACGAAAGTTCTTGTTTTGGATGAAGAAAATAATTGGTTAGAAATAAAAATAAGCGACGGAAGAATCGGATGGATACAAAAAAAAGATTTAGAAATAATATAAAAGTTTTTTTTTTTCAAAAAAAAATTAAATTTGCGTTTTTTTAAATTAAAAATTTTTAATAAAAAATGAAAAAAATTTTTTTTTATTCGGTATTTTTTCTTGGAATATCTTTTTTTACTTCTTGTAAAAAAGACAAATGTGATACGAGTACTATCAATTTGAAAAATGAAGTTGATTCTTTGAGTTATAGTTTTGGAAGTGATTTTGCTAATCGTTTTAAAAAGCGTAAAATAGAAAAATCTCAAATCAATGAAAAAGCATTGATGAAAGGTTTTATGGATGCTTTCAATGATAAAAAGGAAGTCATAGAAACGAAAGATGCTCGTAAATTAATTCAAGCATTTTATAGAGACTTGAGAAAGAAAAAAGATAAAACAAAAAGTAACAAATACAAAAACCACAGAAAAGAAAATGTTGCTTTTTTAGAAAAAAATAGAAAAGTCAAAGGAGTTGAAGTTCTTAAAAGTGGGTTACAGTATCAAATTCTGAAAAAAGGAAAAGGTGAAATACCAAGCATTAAAGATAAGGTAAAAGTTCATTATCACGGAACTTTAATAAACGGGAAAATTTTTGATAGCTCTGTAAAACGAGGTAAACCGTCTTCTTTCAAAGTTAGTGGGGTCATAAAAGGTTGGACAGAAGCATTACAGATGATGCCTGTTGGTTCAAAATGGAAATTATTTATTCCGCAAGAACTTGCATATAAAGACAGAGAAGCAGGTAAAATACCTCCTTATTCAACACTGATTTTTGAAGTTGAGTTATTAGGGATTGAAAAATAGAAATAAATTTAATAATTCTTTTATAATTCATATAAAAGAATTATTAAAAAAAACGCCATTTTTTCAAAAAATTTTTTTTATAAAAAATGATAGAAGTAAAAAATATAACAAAATCTTTTGGTTCTTTGAAAGTTTTAAAAGGAGTAGATATTTTTATTAAAAAAGGTGAAATAGCAACTATTGTCGGTAAAAGCGGAGCAGGAAAAACTACACTTTTGCAAATTATGGGAACGCTTCTAAAAGCGGACAGCGGAATTATCAAAATAAATAATAAAAATATTAATAAACTTAAAACCAAAGAGCTTTCTTTATTTAGAAATAAAAATATTGCTTTTGTATTTCAATTTCATCATTTGTTAAAAGAATTTACCGCAATTGAAAATGTTTGTATTCCAGCTTTTATTGCTAATAAACCTAAAAAAGAAACTGAAGAAAAAGCAAAAGAACTTTTAAATTTTTTGAAAATATCTGACCGTTTTAACCATAAACCAAATGAGCTTTCTGGCGGCGAACAGCAAAGAGTTGCGGTTGCACGTGCATTAATTAATCAACCAAGTATAATATTCGCAGACGAACCATCAGGAAATTTAGACACACAAAATAAAGAAGAATTACATAATTTATTCTTCGAATTAAGAGATAAATTTAAACAAACTTTTGTTATCGTTACTCACGATATTTCTTTATCTAAACTTTCTGACAAACAAATTCAAATGGAAGATGGAAAAATTAATAATTAATTATTTTTTATTTAAAAAAATTCTACATCTCCATAACTTTCGAAAATTTTAAAACCCATAACTGAAACATCATCAACTTGTTTATTATCTTTTTTCCATTCATAAAAAGTATTTTTGATTATCTCTTTTTGTTCTGATAGTTCTTTTTCGCAATTTTTCAATAGAAAATCTTTAAAATTTTTCCTCATAAATTTCCTACCTTTTTCACCGCCAAATTGATCTTGAAAACCGTCAGAAAACATATAAATCATATCATTTTCATATAATTGAATTTCATTATTTTTAAAATCTTTTTCTTTTATATAATTTCCTATTGGTATTCTGTCTGCTTTAAAATCTTGTATTTCATATTTTTTATTATTGTTTTTTCTCATCAAAATTAGAGGAATATTTGCTCCAGCATATTGCAATTTTTTATTTGTCAAATTAAAAACACAAAAAGCAATGTCCATACCATTATTATTTCTTTTACTTATTGCTTCCCCTTGAAAAAGAATTTTTTTTATTTTTTCTCTTAACTTATTCAAAACTTCATTTGCTTTTATTTCTCCTTTCCATCCAAAATCAGAAATAATTTCGTTTAAAGATGTAATACCTAAAATACTCATAAAAGCTCCAGGAACTCCGTGTCCTGTACAATCTGCTAATGCTATTAATATATTGTCATTAAATTGTTTAACCCAATAAAAATCTCCACTTATTATGTCTTTTGGCAAATAAACAACAAAATTTTCAGGTAAAAATTGTTTTAAGTAATGGTATTTTGGCAACATAGCATGTTGAATATATTTAGCATAATTTATGCTTGAAATTATATTTTTATTTTTTAATTTTAATTCATCATTTGTGGATATTATTTTTAATTGATTTTCTTTTTCCCTAGTAACATTTTCTATAATTACTAATATATTAGTAATTATTCTATTATTATTTTCTAATGGAATTGTTTTATATGAATAAAACAAATTATTCTTTGTTTTTACAATAAATTTTTTTTCTTTACCATCAAAAGTTTTTAAAAGATTTTTTTTAATAAAAGAAAAATTTTTTCTAAAAAGTATTTCATTCAAATTAAGATTTAAAAAATAATTTATATTTCGTTTTATATTTTTAAATTCTTGTCCAGAAATAAATTTTATATCCATATTCTTATCAATTATAGAGATGAATGAATTAGGGTAATTTTCTATTATTCTTAATAAAAGTTTTTCATTAATTCTTATTTTTTCTTTACTTAAAAATAGTTCTTCATTTTGTGCTTTATATTCTTCATTTATTGTAATGTATTCCTCATTTATTTCTCTTAGTTTAATTTCTTTTTCTTTTATCTTTGTAATATCATTGAAAATTGTTAATTTCTCAAAATCATTAATAATTATATTTCTTACAAAGAAATATTTATTATCTTTCTCTAATTCATAATTTATTATTTTTTCTTTTTTTAAATTATCAAAAATACACCATGAACAAATTTTATTATTATTATTACGAACTTTATAACATTTTTTTCCAATAATATTTTTTCCATATCTTTTTTTCATTTTAGAATTTGCAAATTTTATTTTGTAATTTTTATCTGTAATATAAATTACATCAGGAATTCCATTTAAAATTATTTCTAATGTTTTTTTTCCCTCTTTTGCAATTATTTCTGATTTTTTTCTTTTTTCTATTTCTGAAAATAATTTTTCTTTGCTTTTTTTAATAAAATTTTCTATTTTAGAAAAATAAAAATAAAATAGAATAAATAGAATAAATAAAATAGATAAACTAACAATTATTTGTTTTTTTATTAAATTTTCTGTATAAGTTTTTTGTTTTGTAATATTATGAATAAAAATAATTTTACCAACATTTTGTTTTTTTACGTCTAATAAATCTATAGATTTATATAAAAAAAATTTTTCTTTATTTATTTTCAAGAATTTTTCATTTTTTATTTTCAAAAAATTTTTAATTTCATTGAAATTTTTTAAAGTATTTTCAACAACAACAAAATTTTTAAAATCATCCCATTTATAATTATTTTCATTATTTAATATTCTTATACTTTCTTCCCATTTTTCTTTCTCAAGAAAATTTTTATCTATCATAAAAATAAAATCAAAATTAGTAAGTTCTTTTAATGTTTTTGTCAAATTGTCTAATTTTTTTCCAAGTCCTAAATATCCAATAACTTTATTATCTAAAATCAAAGGCATAACTAATCTTATAGCAAAAATTCCATAATGACCGAGTTCCATTCCGTAAAAAATTTTTTTATTTTCTTTTGCTTTTTTATAAATAAAATTATCTATTTTATTACCAAATCTTTTTTTGTTGTGCATACGTAAAAAAACATTATCATTTGTATCTATAAAATAAAAAAGTGTTATTTTAAATTCATCTTTTAATTCTTTATAAATTGAATTCCCATATTTTATTAAATTTTTTTTATCTTTTTTCAAAAATAAATTTTGTAATTTTTTATCTTTTGCAAGGAATAAAATATTAGATTTTAAAATATTCACTTCATCAGAAATAATATGTTCAAATATTCTTTTTACAGAATTTACTTTTTCATTATTTTCATGAGTGAAATTTTCCTCTTGAAAATTCAAAATTTCTATGATAAAAAAAGAAATTATAACTATGAATGCAATTGTTCCTGGTAATAAAATTTTAAATTTTATTTTTTCGTATTTTTTCATAAATTATAAAAAAAATTAATTTAATCTTTTTATATAAAACAAAGATGTAGTTTTTTTTTTTTTTTAATATTTTTTTTTATTGAAGTTTTTTATTCAAAATTTCAAAATAAAATTGTAAAATCTTATCGTTTTTTTTTGGATTTTTTAATAAATTTGTAAAATTTATCGTTTTTTTTTTGGATTTTTTTTTATTTCAAAATAAAATTGTAAAATTTGTCGTTTTTTTAGAAAATTAAAATCTTTCTAAAATATATAAATTTCTTTTTCCGCTGTGTACACTATCTATAAAAATATATTTTCCATCATAACTAAAACGAGGATGTAAATCGCATCTTGTTTCTTCATAAAACTCTAAACTTTCAAAAAATTCAGCTATTTTTTCCACATTGTCATTTTCAAAATCATAAATAAATAGTTCTTGCATTCTTGATTTATTTGGGTAAGTATCAAAAACCATTTTATTTTTATAAATGTTTGGATGACCATCACCAATATTTATAAAAAATTTATTTTTGCTAAAATTACTAATTTTATTCTTCCTTAAATTTATAATAAAGTAATTATCTATTTTTTTATCATTTCTTAAATAAGCAATAATTTCATTATTATTTTTCCAGAAACAATGACTTACCATTTCATTATCGCTCAAAATTTTTAAATCTTTATTTTCTAAAAATCCTAAAATTAATCTGTCTTTTTTTATTCCATTTTTTATCCATCTGTGTAAAAAAATATATTTATCTCCATTTGGACTGATCATAATATGATTGACATAATGTTTTGCTTTTTCAAAAGAACTTTTAAAATTAAATTTTATAATTTCTTCCATAGAAAGAATTAAATTATAATTGCCTGTCCCAAAATCTATTTTGAAAATTCCGTCATTTTTATAAGAAATCTTTTTTATATTTAAATTTTTATAAGAATAATCTTTTGCATATAAAAATAAAGCATTAAAATTTAAACTTAAAGCAAAATTTTCAAAACTATCGTAAATTGGAAATGAATTTTCTTTTTTTAAAAAAGCCTCATTTTTTTTAATCTTATATATTAAAGAAATATATTTTGAACTTTTTTTATCAAAATTATTAAAAATAAAAGTTTCATTATCTATCCATTGCAATTTACAAGCCTGCTGCCAATTGTAAGAAAAAACATCTGCAATTTTTATAAAAAAATCTTCTTTTAAATTATATAAAAAAATTTTTATCGATTTATCTTTTTTTGGTTTTTCTTTTGTCGAAAAATTAACACTTAGAAAAAGCACAAAAGTATTATCTAAATTTACCGGAGATTTATCATAATATCCAAAAAAACTTTCTTCATTCTCAAAACTTATTTTTTTCATTTTTAATTTCGAAGAAAAATTTTTTTTCGGTTTATTCAAAAAATATTGGAATAATTGATAATATTTTTTTGATATTCTTTTTATAAAAGGATAGTCTTCAAGAAACCTTGCAATACTTTTTTCTATTTTATTATAACTCATTAAAATTATTTTAAATAAGAAATTACATTTTTAAATTTAAAAAACGAATAAATATTGTATATAATCAATAAAAAAATTAAATATATTTTCATAAAATAATAAAAATTAAATATATTTTCTAAAATAAAAATCAAAGGTAAAAGCAAATAAAAACCTCCTTTTGAAAGCATAAATTTTATAATATGAAATAAAAAATTCTTATCTTTTATCTCTTGATTTATATTTTTATCTTTTTCTTTATTTTTTGAAAAAAGTTTATAAAAATCAGAAATCCCAACGAAAAGCTCTGTAAAAGTGGTAATTAAAAATAATATAAAATATATTAATGAAATTTCTCTAAAAACAGAAATTTTATAAATATAAATTAGAAAAAAAAGCGGCAAAGTAAACCACAATAAAAAGTCAAGAAATTCGCCTTTTTGCGAAGTTTTTTTCCTTAAACGTGCAACTTCTCCGTCAATGACATCTAAAAAATAAATAAAATAAAATAAAATAATTGCCAAAAAAATCAAATTTAATATTGAGTTTAAAAACAATAAAATAAATGGCGAAACAAAACTCAAAAAAGCCATAAAAGACGTAATTTGATTTGCTGTAATTGACGTATTTTTTACTATAAAAGTAGAAAAATAAATTGATATTGGACGCAATATATAAAAAGCAATAAACTCTTCCTTTGCTTTTGGCTTTTGAATTTCAATACGTAAATTTTTTGTTTTTTTACTATCAAAAAATAAACTTGGATATATTTTTTTCATTTTATATAAAAAATTTTATTTCAAATAAAGCAATTTTTTTTGAAATAAAATTTTAATATTTTTATTTCAAATTTAAAAAAAATTTTTTTTTTAATTCGTGAAAATTTTAATGCTTTTTATTTCAAATAAAAAAATTTTTTTTTAATTATTAAAAAATCATAAAAAAATGGCATATTTTTGAAAAAAATTTTTTTTAATTATTAAAAAATCATAAAAAAATGGCATATTTTTGAAAAAATTTTTTTTTAATTATTAAAAAATCATAAAAAAATGGCATATTTTTGAAAAAATTTTTTTTAATTATTAAAAAATCATAAAAAAATGGCATATTTTTGAAAAAAAATTTTTTTTTTAATTATTAAAAAATCATAAAAAAAATGGCATTTTATTGAAAAAAATTTTTTTTTTAATTATTAAAAATCATAAAAAAAATGGCATTTTATTGAAAAAAATTTTTTTTTTAATAATTAAAAATCATAAAAAAATGGCATTTTATTGAAAAAATTTTTTTTTTAATTATTAAAAATCATAAAAAAATGGCATATTTTTGAAAATTTTTTTTTTTAATTATTAAAAAATCATAAAAAAATGGCATTTTATTGAAAAAATTTTTTTTTTAATTATTAAAAAATCATAAAAAAAATGGCATTTTATTGAAAAAATTTTTTTTTAATTATTAAAAAATCATAAAAAAAATGGCATTTTATTGAAAAATTTTTTTTTTAATTATTAAAAAATCATAAAAAAATGGCATTTTATTGAAAAAATTTTTTTTTAATTATTAAAAAATCATAAAAAAATGGCATTTTATTGAAAAAATTTTTTACCGTAAAAATATTTTAATTTTTTCAAAAAAAAATTGTAAAAATATTTATTTTTACAATTTTCTTTAAATTTTAGCAATAATTTAAAATTTTCTATATTTATTAATAACGGTTACGTTTTGTGTATTTAGTATGAAGTAAATGATGAGACTTTTGTCCAAGAGGCTCTTTTAAAAAATCTCTATAAAGTTCTTGTACTTCTTTTACTTCGTGCGATTTACGAACAGGCATATTTGCATCTTCTTCATAAATCGCATCTATACGCTTTTGACGAATTTCACAATTTGTTGGTATCGGCTGACCACCGCCACCTATACAACCACCAGGACAAGCCATAATTTCAATGAAATGATAAGGAGATGTTCCTTTTTCAACCTGATCCATAACTATACGAGCATTTATTAAACCATGAGCTATTGCAATTTTTAATTCTACTCCTTCTAAAAAAGAAAATGCAGGAACACAATTTTCTATTTTTATAGTTGCTTCTTTAACACCCTTTAAACCTCTTACCGGAGTAATATTTAAGTTTTTAAATGGTACTTCTCTTCCAGTAACAACTTCATAAACTGTACGTAATGCTGCTTCCATCACTCCTCCAGTTGCACCAAAAATAACTCCTGCTCCGGAAGACTCACCCATTAAACTGTCAAATTCTGTTTCTTCTAAAGAAAGAAAATCTACTCCAGTTTCTTTTATCATATGTCCAATTTCTCTTGTAGTTAAACCAGCATCTACATCATTGTATCCACTACTTTTCATCTCTGGACGATTAGCTTCATATTTCTTAGCCGAACAAGGCATACCCGCAACACTTACTATATCTTTTGGATCAATACCCTTTTTTTTAGCATAATAAGTTTTTGCAAGCGCACCAAACATTTGTTGTGGTGATTTACAAGTGGAAAGATGACTCAAATAATTTGGATACATATGTTCAATAAATTTAACCCAACCAGGAGAGCATGAAGTTATCATTGGTAAAGAAACTTTTTCTTTATCAACAAATACTCTTTTTAACCTATGTAATAATTCATGACCTTCTTCTAAAATTGTAACATCAGCAGCAAAATCTGTATCAAGAACAGCGTCAAAACCTATTTTTTTCAAAGCAGTAACCATCTTTTTTGTTACTCTTGTTCCAACAGGAAAACCTAAAGTTTCTCCCAATGCAACTCTAACAGACGGAGCAGTATTTATTATTACATGTTTTTTTGGATCACCTATTGCGTCCCAAATATTATCGTAATATCTTCTTTCTGTTAATGCACCTGTCGGACAATGAATAATACATTGACCACAATTTACACAAACAACTTCGTTCATATGTAAATCCATAAAAGTAGAAATTTTCATATCTTTACCTCTATAAGCAACATCTAAAGCATTTACATGTTGTAACTCTGCACAAGTTCTAACACAACGCTGACAACGAATACATTTACTATCATCTTTTTCTATAGACCATGAGGATCTATCTACTTTAGATGGTTTTAAAACACTTAAATAAACTTCATTATCTATATTGTATTCAGCAGCAAGGTCTTGTAATTCGCAATTTTTACTTCTATAACAAGTAGTACATTGAGTATTATGTTCAGAAACTAAAAGAGCAATTAAATCTTTACGTGCTTTTCTAACTTTTGGAGTCATCGTATGTATAATCATTCCATCTAATGCTGGAGTAGAACAAGATGGTACTAAATTATGCACTCCTTCTTGCTCAACTACACAAACTCTACAATTTCCTGCAACACATAAATCTTCATGATGACAAAGAGTAGGAATTTTTATATTTAATTGTTTTGCTGCATCTAATATTGATGCATTCTTTTCTAATTTTACTTCTATTCCGTCTATTTTTATTTTTACAGTATCTGTCATTTTTTTAAATTTTTAAATTATAAATTAAATTTAGTAAATCATTTCTTCTCTAAAATTTTCTACTATAGAAGAGAAAGAATTAGCGACAGATTGACCTAAACCACATTTAGAAGTTAATTTCATTGTATCAGTAAGTTCCAATAATTGCTTTAAATATTCTTCAGATTTATCTCCTCTTTTAATTGCTTTAATTCCCTTTAATAATTGTTGGCAACCAATCCTACAAGGCGTACATTGTCCGCATGATTCATTTGTAAAAAATTCTAAATAATTATGAAGAACATTATACATAGAACGAGAACTATTAAACAACATCATAGAACCTCCAGTAGGTAAAGAATCGCCATCTAAATCTTCCTTATAACCTATGGTAGTTGTTTCAAATTTTTTACGTGGCACACAAAAACCAGAAGCACCTCCCACTTGCACAGATTTTGTATCACCATCTCCAAATTCTTCTACAAAATCAATTAATGACATTCCAAATTCTAATTCATAAATTCCACTTTTTGGAGTATCGCCAGAAATAGAAAATAATTTAGAACCCGTAGAATCATGAATACCTAATTTTTTGAAATTTTCTGCTTCAACTTGACAAACCATCATTACTAATGCTAAAGTTTCAACATTATTAACAACTGTAGGTTTTCCTAAATATCCATATTGTGTTGGAAAAGGTGGTTTATTACGAGGTTCGCCTCTTTTCCCTTCCATAGATTCTATTAAAGCAGTTTCTTCTCCGCAAATATAAGACCCACTACCAAGAAATATTTCTATATTAAAATCAAAATCTAATTCATTTTTTAATAATTTATGGAAATCAGAAATCCCTTCTTTTAACTGAGGAACAAGAAATTTATATTCGCCCCTTAAATAAATAAATCCTTTATTTGCTCCAACAACTTTTCCTGCAATAGCCATTCCTCCAAGAACTTTAAACAAAGCCTTATCTAAAATCTTCCTATCTTTAAATGTACCTGGCTCACCTTCGTCAGCATTACAAATAATATATTTTTGGTCAGCAACTTCTGATTTTGCAAATTTCCATTTCATTCCTGTTGAAAAACCTGCACCACCTCGGCCTTTTAAACGTGAAGTAATTAATTCGTCTAAAATCTCTTCTCTTGTTTTTCTGAAAGTTTTTAATAAAACTTTTTTAGACTCTTCGTTTGAGCTAAAAATAAAATCTACTCTTTTTAATTTACTTTGCATAATTAATTTTTTAATGATTAAATTTTTTAATTAATGTTTTCTTTGTATTTTGCGATAATATTGCGAATTTTTTCCGGAGTTAATTCCGTATAAACTTCATCATTTACTAACATAACTGGACCTTTATGACACCAACCAAGACACTCAGTTTTTAATAAAGAAAAACGTTTGTTATGAGTTGTTTCGCCAATTTTTATTTTCAGTAGATCTTCTAAAGTTGATATTACTTCTTTTTTGCCTCGCATATCACAAACAATAGTCTCACAAACACGAATAATATACTTACCTTTTGGTTTTGTGTTTAAAAAAGAATAGAAAGTACAAGTACCATAAACCTGAGCCGCTGAAATATCAAGCTGACGAGCAATTTCAACCATTGCTTCATCTGAAATATAACGTTCCTCTTGAACTACACCTTGCAAAATTGGAATTAAATTTTCCCTTTTCCTTCCGTATTTTTCCGCTAATTTAAATATTAATGCTTTAATTTCCATAAATCAATTTTTTTTTTTTTAACAAATATAACAAATATATTATTTGTATAATAATAATATGATTTTTGTTACTTTTATTTTTTTTAAAAATAATATGTCATTTGTATATTTATATAAAATAAATATTTTATAAAAAACAAATTTATTATTTGTATTTATTTAATAATATGACTTTTATCAGTTTTTTTATTTTTAATAAAAAAAACAAAAATTTAATTTTATAAATATTTATAAATCAAGTTTTTACATAATTAAAAAATAATTATTTTAAAAATTTTTATAAATTAAAACATTTGCAAATGCTTCTATTCCTTCTTCTTTTCCAACAAAACCTAATTTTTCTGTTGTTGTAGCTTTTATAGAGATATCTTCTAAATCTATTTTCATAAATCCAGATAAAACTTTTTGCATAATTGGTATGAAAGGAGAAATTTTTGGCTTTTGTAAAACTATGGTTACATCTATATTTCCTATTTCAAAAGAATTTTTTCTTATTAAAACCATAGTTTCTTCTAAAAAAAATTTACTATCGAAATTCTTAAATTTTTTATCTGTGTCTGGAAAATGAAAACCTATATCTCTTAAATTCGCAGCACCTAAGATCGGCATCAGAATGTCCGACAGTTCCCTTATGGTAATTTATATTTACTCCACCAAGTATTAAACTTTCATTTTCTTTTAAACGATGAACGTCATAACCAAAACCAATACGTATTTTTTTCATAAAAAAAACATTTTTTTTAAATTAAAAAAAAACAAAAAAATCATTTTTTTGATAAAAATTAAAAAAAATAGCTTTTATAATTTGAAAAATTTTTTTGATTTTTTAAATTATATTAGATTTTTTTTAATTAAATTAATGGGTCTTTACCACTTCCGCCCCAAGGATTACAAGATAAAATTCTTTTTAAAGCAAAAGTTGGTGTATATCTGCAAGTTGAAGGTAAAAATGGAGATAATGCAATTTGATAAAAACGAATAATTAATATAAAAGGTTTAGCGAGTAATCTCATTTTCAAATTTATTTAGAATTTCTATAATAGATTTTTCAATGGTGTGGTAATCTAAAATTTTATTACTTATATAAAATAAAACAAAAATAATTTTTTCTTAGATTTATTTAATCTATATGCTTCTCTTGTTCGTCTTTTTAATAAGTTTCTATCTAAAGCTTTTTTAAATTTCTTTTTCGGAACAGCAATTAGAATTTGAGAATTATAACTTGTTTTCAAATCTGTTTTTTTCCATAAAATTTTAAATGGAAATGAAAAAAAATTTTTATTCTTACTAAATAATTCTTTTATTAAAACTTTATTACAAAGTCGTTCTTGTTTTTTTATTACAAAGTCGTTCTTGTTTTTTAAATTTAAACATATTTTATAAAAAAAAATTTTTTCAAAAAACCCAAATATTTTTAAATAAAAAAATTAAACACAAAAAAATAATTAAAATATTTATTTTTTTGTGCTTAAAAAATATTAATCTTATATATTTTTTATTAAAAGCCATTTTAATGCTTTTTCTTCATTGTCAAATTTTTTTAAATTCATCAAATAATTGCTCTACTGATGCTTCAGAAAAAATCTCTTCTGGAACTAGATAAGCATATTTTTTCAAACCCAATTTTATTAATTCTGGATTTAATAAATGAGCCATCCAAATTTGTTCTTCTGGATTAATTAAATAATTAAAATCCATACACCTATCGTATAAATATTTTGGTTTACATTCTTTAAAAGCATCTAACCATTTTCTCATTTCTGATTTAAAATCATCTGCATCCATATTTTCTGTTTCTGGAAACCAATCAGAAAACATTATAGATCTACTATCGTCATAAATATGTTCTGAATATTTTGACTTATAAATTTCTTTCATTTTCTTTATTTTGAAATTTTTACAAAAGTAATATTTTTTTTTAAATTTAAAAAAAAATATTTAATGTGCTTCCATCCAGTTTCTACCTGTTCCCATTTCAACTATTAATTGAACTTTTAATTTGCAAGCTTCTTGCATTTCTTTTTTTACAATTTTTTTAACTTCATTTAATTCAGACATTTTAACATTAAAATTTAATTCATCGTGAACCTGTAAAATCATACGAGATTTTATATTTTTTTCTTTGAATTTATTCGAAATATTTATCATCGCAATTTTTATAATATCTGCCGATGCTCCTTGTATCGGTGTATTAATTGAATTTCTTTCCGCTGTTCCCTTTAATAAACTATTGCGAGAATTAATATCTTTTAAAAATCTTTTCCTTCCAAAAATAGTTTTTACACTTGAAATTTTTAAATTTCTCGAAAGTCCAGAAGCTGATATTCCGTAAATAATTCCAAAGTTTCCACTTTTTGCTTTATTTCTTTCTTCTTTTGTAACGTTCTCTAAATCAACATTATAAATTTTCGATGCTGTTGCTGTATGTATATCTTCACCATTTTTAAATGTTTTTATCATATTTTCATCTTCGCTCAGATGTGCCATCAAACGTAATTCTATTTGCGAATAATCTGCCGATAAAAAAATATGTATTTTGTAAATTTGGATTACTTGAACTTAAACGTCCAGTTGTAACAATTGCTTGATTAAAAGAAGTATGAATTTTTTTCGTTTTCGGATTTACCAATTTCGGAAGTGCTTCAACGTAAGTTGATAATAATTTTTTTAATGATCTGTAATCTAAAATTTGAGGAATTATTTTATGTTTATCTTTTAACTTCGATAATTCATTTTCATTTTCAAATAAAATAATTCCCATTTGTTTCGTGGAATTAATATTAAATTTTTCTTTTGCTGATTCATAAATATTTTTTTCTATATCTAAAATTTCTTTTTTTAATTTTTTCTCATAAATTTTAATATTTTCAAGATCCAAACTGACACCATTAAATTCCATATCCGCAAGGATATTTATTAAAGGCATTTCAATATTTTCAAAAATCTCTTTTAAATTATAAGTTTCCAATTCTTTTTCTAAAATATTTTTTAATTGAAATGTTAAATCTGCATCTTCTCCCGCATATTCTTTCAATTTTTCTATATCAACAAATAATAAATTTTTTTGCTTTTTGCCTTTTTTTCCAATTAAATTTTCTATAGGAACTGGAGAATAATTCAAATATTTTTCTGATAAAAAATTCAAATTATGACGGCTATCGCTATCTATTAAATAATGAGCAATCATTGTATCAAAAAATTTTCCTTTGACATTAATATTATGATTTTTCAAAATCAAAATGTCAAATTTTAAATTCTGACCAATTTTTAAAATATTTTCTGTTTCAAAAAGCTCTTTAAATTCATTTAAAATTTTTGTATATTCTTGACGATCTTTTGGTAATTCTACATAAAAAGCTTTATGTTTTTCAAAAGAAAAAGCCATACCAAGTAAATTAGAATTATAAACATCTAAACCAGTAGTTTCGGTATCAAAACAAAATTCTTTCTTTTCTTTTAATAAAGAAATTAAATTTTTCCTATCTTCAAAAGTTTTTACAAAAACGTAATTATGTTTAACATCTTTTATGCTTTTGAAATTTTTTTTATTTGAATTTTGCAATGCAGAAAAAAACAAATTCCCCTTTTCTATTGGTTTATCTAAAATTCTTCTTTCTAACTCTTTAAATTCCAACTCATTAAAAATCTCTCTTAATTTTTCAACATTATATTTTTTTAATCGAAATTTTTCCTCATCGAAATTTACATCAATTTCTGTAATTATCGTAACGAGTTTTTTTGCAAGAAAAACATCTTTTTTTCCAATTAATAAACTTTCTTTTTGTTTTCCTTTTAATAGATGAATTTTTTTATAAATTTCTTCTAAGCTTCCAAATTTTTGAATTAATTTTTGTGCTGTTTTTTCACCTATTCCTTTTGCTCCTTTTATATTATCCGCGGCATCTCCGCTGAGAGCAAGTATATCAATTACTTGTTCTTTTTTCTTAATTTTAAACTTTTTTAAAACTTCTGGAACACCCATAATTTCAGGGTTTTCATTATTTCTTCTCGGTTTATAAATAAAAATATTTTCACTAACAAGTTGTGAATAATCTTTATCTGGTGTCATCATAAAAACTTTATAGCCTTTTTTTTCCGCTTTTTTGGAAATTGCACCTATTAAATCATCTGCTTCAAAACCCTCTTTTGCTATTATTGGAATGTTAAAATATTCAATAATTTTTTTTATATAAGGAATTGCAAATATAATATCTTCAGGCATTTTCGGTCTTTGTGGCCGCTATATGAGTTGGTTTTTCATTAATTATAATCTCGTTCAAAGTATTTACAAAACCTAAAATCGCAGACGTATTTTGATACTTAGAATTTATTCGTGGATTTCTTATGAAACCATAATAAGAACGATAAATTAAAGCATAAGAATCAAGTAAAAATAATTTCTTCATAATTGAAAATTAAAATTTTTACAAAAATATTTTAATTTGAAATTAAAAAAAATTTTTTTTATAAATGCCATTTTTTTATATTTTTTAAAAAAAAATTTTTTCAATAAAATGCTGTTTTTTTTATGATTTTTTATAATTTAAAAAAAATTTTTTTCAATAAAATGCCATTTTTTTACGGTTTTTTAATAATTAAAAAAAAAATTTTTCAAAAATATACCATTTTTTTACGGTTTTTTATAATTAAAAAAAAATTTTTTCAAAAATATACCATTTTTTTACGTTTTTTTTATAATTAAAAAAATTTTTTTTCAAAATATGCCATTTTTTTATGATTTTTTGTAATTTAAAAAAAATTTTTTTTCAAAATATGCCATTTTTTTATGATTTTTTATAATTAAAATTTTTTTTTCAATAAAATGCCATTTTTTTACGGTTTTTTATAATTTAAAAAAAAATTTTTTTCAAAATATACCATTTTTTTACATTTTTTTTATAATTAAAAAAATTTTTTTTCAAAATATGCCATTTTTTTATGATTTTTTGTAATTTAAAAAAATTTTTTTTTAAAAATATGCCATTTTTTTATGATTTTTTGTAATTTAAAAAAAAAATAAAAAAATGAAATTTTTAAAATTTTTAATAAAAAAAAATTTTTTTTTAAAAATAATTAAAAAATTTTTATCTTTGTCAAAATTTAAAAAAAAATAATTTTAATAAAAAATTAAAAAATGGCAGTTTTAGAAAGAATTAGGAAAAAAGGTGGACTTGTTGCAAGTATTGTAGGTTTAGCTTTACTTGCTTTTGTGATGGGCGATTTATTATCTTCGGGAAGTTCTATTTTTAACCCTGATTATTCGCTTGCAAAAATAGACGGCGAAGAAATACCATTTCCTTTGTATCAGCAAAAATTAAGTCGTTTGGAAAGTATCGTTAAACAAAACACAAGAAAATCATCATTAGATGCTTCCACATTAGAAAGTTTAAGAGATCAAACTTGGAACGAAATTTTGAAAGAACATATTATGCAAAAAGAATATAACGAACTTGGTTTAGCTGTTAATTCTAATGAACTTTATGATATGGTTCAAGGAGAAAAAATTCATCCGACAGTAGAAAGATTATTTAAAAACCCTGAAACAGGTAAAGCAGATAAAAATGCAATACTTCAATTTTTGAAAAATCTCGATAATTCTAATGGAAAAAGCCAAAAGAATTATTGGTTATTTGTAGAAAGTACATTAATGAAAGATAGAATTCTTGCAAAATATGGAAATCTTATAAAAAAATCTTTTTTTGTTACAAAAAATGAAATGGAAAATGATTTCTTAGAAAAAAATAAAAAAGTAGATTTTAAATATATCGTTCAAAATTTTAAGTCTATTCCAGATAGTACCATAGAAATCACAGAAAATGATATTTCAAATTATTACGAAAAGCATAAAAAAGATTTCGAGCAAAAAGTTTCCCGAGATATTGAATATGTAGCATTTACAGTTAAAGCATCTTCAAAAGATAGGAAAAATGCAAGAAAATGGGTCTTGAATCAAAAAACCAATTTAAAAAATTCTAAGAACGATAAACAATATATTTCTTTAAATTCTGACGAAAATTTTGATAAAAAATTTCACAAAAAAGGAGAATTAAATAAAAAAATAGATTCTTTAATGTTTGCGAAAGAAATTGGTTTTGTAACTGACGTTTATCAAGACGGACAAAATTATAAAATTTCTAAAATTTCTGATATAAAATTTTTGCCAGATACTGTAAAAGCACGTCATATTTTAATAAAAGTTGATGCTAAAACAGATATTGCAAAAGCAAATTCTATGGCAGATAGTTTGAAAAACTTAATCAAAAAAGGTCAAAATTTTGCGAAATTAGCCAAAAAGTTTTCAGAGGATAAAGGTTCTGGTGCAAAAGGTGGCGATTTAGGTTGGTTCAAAGAAGGTCAGATGGTAAAAGCTTTTAATGATGCTTGTTTTGAAGGTAAAAAAGGAGATATGACAATAGTAGAAAGTCAATTTGGTGTGCATTTAATAGAATTACAAGATAAAGGTAAAGAAGTTAAAAAAGTTCAAATTGCTACTTTAACGAAAAAAATCATGGCAAGTGATGAAACAAGAGAAAAAGAATATCAAAAAGCAAGTCGTTTTCAAGGTATGAATCAAGACGGAGAAAGTTTTACAAATGCTGTAAAAAAAGAAAAATTATCTAAACGTATTGCGAATAATATCAAAGAAAATGATAAAAAAATTTCTGGATTAGAATCTCCAAGAGAATTAGTTAGATGGATTTATAAAGCAGAAATTAATACGGTTTCCCCTGTTTTTGAATTTGGAAACAAATTTGTTGTTGCTTTGCTTACTGAAATTAAAGAAGAAGGTTATGCAAATATAGAACAAGTTAAGAATGAAATAGAATCAAAAATTAGAAAGGAAAAAAAATCTAAAATTTTAATGGAAAAGGTTAATAAAGAATTAGCAAATGTAAAATCTTTGGAAGAGCTTTCTAAAAAATTAGATACAAAAGTTGAAAATTCTAAAAATATTTCTTTCTCTTCTAGAAATGCAGGTAAGATGGGTTATGAACCAAAAATCGTTGCATTAGCAACCAATTTGGAAAAGGAAAAATTATCTAAAACCATAGAAGGAAATAACGGTATTTTTGTAGTTTTCGTTACAAAAATTACAGATGCAAAATTAAAAGAAGATTATAAAGATGATAAGAAAAAACTTGTCAAAACAAGAACTTCAAGAGTGGATTATCAAGTTTATAAAACTTTAAAAGAAAGTGTTGAAATAGAAGATAACAGATCTAAATTTTTCTAAAATAAAAATTTTTGATTTTTTAATTTGAAATAAAAAGCATTAAAATTTTCACGAATTTTGAAAAAAAAATTTTTTTTGAAATAAAAAGCATTAAAATTTTCACGAATTTTGAAAAAAATTTTTTTTGAAATAAAAAATATTTATTTACAAATATAAAAAAGAATTATATTTGTAGTCAAATATAATTAATTACTGCGTAACATCAGTAAATTCAAATTAATGAAAAAAATGTTTTTGTATTTTTTAATGGTTTTTTTATTTTATTCTTGTTCTAATGATTACACACCAAAACCTCGTGCATATTTTAGAATAGATTTCCCTAAGAAAAAAGAATACCAAATTTATAGAAAAAATTGTCCTTTTGAATTTGAATATTCTAAATATTCTGAAATATTAGCTCATAGTAAGAATAAACCATGTTGGTTTAATATTTTTTATAAAAAATATAAAGCAAAAATTCATATTTCTTATAAAAGAATAGATATGGGAAATGATATTTTAAAATATTTAGAAGACTCAAGAAAACTTGCTTTTAAACATACAATAAAAGCTGATGCTATTGGAGAGCAATTATTCGAAGATGATGAAAAAAATGTTTATGGAATGTTTTTTGATATACAGGGAAATACAGCGTCTTCTGTGCAATTTTATTTAACTGACAGCACAGAACATTTTTTGCGTGGTTCTTTATATTTTAATGTTTCACCAAATAAAGATTCTTTGAGACCAGTTATTGAATTTATTAAAAAAGATATTTTTCACTTAATTGAAACTTTTAATTGGAAAAAAATTAATAATTAAAAATTTAAAATGGGATTTTTTTTAAAAAAGCAAATATCAAAAACTTGTCAAATTGGAATTTGGCAAATAAAAGAGGATTATAAAACACTTTTTTCTTCTTTAAATTTAAATGAAGAAGATAAAAGTACCTTAGAAAATTTCAAAAATGAAAAAAGAAAAATAGAATGGTTATCTGTTCGTTTTCTTTTGAAGAAATTAATTGGAAAAGAAATGCAAATTCTTTACAAAAAAAGCGGACAACCATTTATCAAAAATTCATCTATTTCAATTAGTATTACGCATAGAAAAAATCGGAAGAATTGCTTTACGTTTTCTAAGTCAAAAAGAATTAAAAGATATAGATTTTAATCAAAGAATTAAACATTTATATTTGCATTGGTGTGCAAAAGAAACTTTATTTAAAGTTTATGAAGATAGAGCTTTAGAATTTAAAGAAAATTTAAAAATTCTTAATTTTAAAGTCAATGAAGAAGGAACTTTCGAAGGAATTATTGATAAGAATAATATCAAAGAAAAATATATCTTAAATTATTTTGTAAAGAACAACTTTGTTGTTGTTTGGACTTTTGTTGATTAAATTTTTTTTATCATAATTTTTTTTATTTTTGTAAAAAAGTTAAAAAAAATGGCAAAAAAGAAAAAAAAAAAATTTACTATTCTTTATGTTGATGATGAGAAACAAAATTTGATTTCTTTTAAAGCTGCTTTTAGACGTGATTATTCTGTAAAAACAGCTTTGAGTGGTAAGGAAGGAATGGCGATTCTAAAAAAGAAAAATATTCATCTTATTATCAGCGACCAACGTATGCCAGAAATGACTGGCGTACAATTTTTAGAAAAAACTTTACCTGAAAATCCAGATTCAATACGTATGATTTTAACTGGTTTTAGTGATATTAGTGCAATAATAAATGCTATTAATCACGGAAAAGTTTTTCGTTATGTTACTAAACCTTGGGACGAGAGAGAGTTAAAAATGACAATAGAAAATGCACGTCAATTATATTCTCTAAATGAAAAAAACAAAATTTTATTTAAATTTTTACAACAGAAAGTAAAAGAACAAGAAAAAACTTTAAAATTATTTGAAAAATATGTGCCTGCACCTGTTGTGGAAAAAGTTCTTAGCGAATCAGAAGATTCTATTTTTGAAGGAGAATTAAGAAAAGTTGCTGTTTTATTTTGTGATATAAGAGGTTTCACTCCAATTTGTGAAAAAGTCGCTCCTAAGGAAATTGTTTCATTATTAAATGATTATTATTCTTTGATGACAAAAAGTGTAAAACGTTATAACGGTTATGTAAATCAATTTGTCGGAGACGAAGTTTTTGCTGTTTTTGGTGCTCCAATAAATTATAATAATAATGAAGAAAATGCTGTTTTTTGTGCGGTAGAAATGTTAGAGCTATTAAAAATTTTAAATAAAAAATACGTAAAAATTTTAGGCGAAGAAATAAAAATTGGAATAGGAATTAATTATGGAGAAGTCATTGCAGGAAATCTTGGTTCAGAAGATAGAATAGAAAAGAATCGAAAGTCTGACAAAAAAATCTCCAAATTCAATTTTAATAAGTGAAAATGTTTATGAAAAAACTAAGCATTTAATAGAAGTAAAACCTTGGGAAGCAATTTTTGTAAAAGGAACTAAGCATTTAATAGAAGTAAAACCTTGGGAAGCAATTTTTGTAAAAGGAAAAAAAGAAAAAATTTATGTTTATGAAATTTTAAAAAAAATTGATGATTTTTAGAAAAATTTTTTTTAATAATTATAATAAATTTGCAAAAAAAAATTATGAAAGAAAAATTAGTAATTCTAACGGGTGCTGGAATGAGCAAAGAAAGTGGAATAGCAACATTTAGAGATATGGGTGGTATGTGGGAAGAATATGATGTTGCTGAAGTTGCTACACCAGAAGCTTGGGAAAAAAATCAAGAATTAGTTAATAGATTTTACAATGAAAGAAGAAAACAGCTTTTCGAAATTAAGGAAAATGAAGCTATAAATGCGAAAAAGGTTCACAACTTAGACCGCATATTGTTTGGTTTGGAGAAGCAGTTCCAGAGATTATGAATGCCGCTGAAATTGTAAAAAAAGCTGATATTTTTATTG
Organism: Bacteroidetes bacterium 4572_128; assembly: GCA_002084355.1. Taxonomy (GTDB): domain Bacteria; phylum Bacteroidota; class Bacteroidia; order Bacteroidales; family 4572-128; genus 4572-128. Next base: position 34,300 of record NBLL01000003.1, read on the forward strand.
TTATTGGAACTTCTTTAAATGTTTATCCAGCTGCTGGACTTTTAGATTATGTAAAAAAAAGCACAGAAATATATTTAATTGACCCAAATGAAGTTGCAGTAAACATAAAAAATCACATTAAAAAAGGAGCAATAGAAGGTGTTAAAATTTTAAAAAAAATACTTTTAGAAAGTATTTTAAAAAAGATAAAAAAAAGTTGATAAAAAATTTGTTTTATATTAATTAATAATTAATTTTGCGACGTATTTCAAATGGATATTTTTTCTTTTTGAAAGGAGAAATGGCAGAGTGGACGAATGCGGTGGTCTTGAAAACCATTGAGGGTCACACCTCCGGGGGTTCGAATCCCTCTTTCTCCGCTAAAAAAAACAAAAACTATGTTTTTGTTTTTTTTTTATGCAAAATTTTAAATAAAAAAAAATCACACTTATATATTTTTTAATAATTTTTTTATTTGAAATTAAAAAATATTAAAATTTTGGACGTTTTTTTGAAAAAATTTTTTTTATTTGAAAATTAAAAAAACCTTAAATTTTGGACGTTTTTTGAAAAAAATTTTTTCCAAAAAACACCGATTTTTTTAAAATTTTTCTTCTTTTTTTTCTTTTTTACTAAGTTTTGCCACCCATGCGGAATGTTCTAAAGATAAAATATCTTCATTTTTTTCAACAAATGCACTATCACTTGCATCGTTTATTTTATTATTTCTTTCCCATTTAGCAATATTTAATTTTAAACGGTCTGCTGTTGCTTGATAACTAATAACTAAAGATTGATATTTATGTGATGCAAAATAGCCAGACATAGAAGCAGTTACGGAAGTTATCATAGCATTATTTAAATACCATTTCACCTGTCCTTCCACACGTTTTTTTATATAATCTTTTATTTTGAAAGTTGATTCATCTGGAAAAATTTCTCTCCATTCATTTTCATTTAATTTTTCTTCAGAAGTTACTTCATATTCTATTTCTGACATTTTTTTATTCATATTACTGATAAATATAGTAAGTTCTAAATCTCTATTTTCATTATAAGGTGGAGAGGAAAAAATATAACGATATGCTTCAGATTTAAAAGTTTCTGCTGCTGCTCTTGTGTTTAATTTTAAATTTTCTTCTTCCTGAGTTAGAATTCTTCCGCCAGCAAAAGATGCAAAACCTATGAAAAAAGTACTTCCAAGTACTGCTCCGAGAATAATAAACCAAAGAACTCTTTTTTCCCATTTACTAATTTTTTCTTTCAATTCGTTTGCTGTTGCGTCCCAAAGTTCATATTGATCCCATACATATTTTAATAAATAATTTTTTTGTTTTTCTGTTTGAACAACAGGAGTATTTACTTTTCCTTTATTTTTTTTTGACATTTTTTTAATTTTTTCAAAATTAAAATTTTTTTATTAATTTGTAAAAAAAAATATTTTATGGTTGTTGTAACAGGTGGCACAGGTTTAGTAGGTTCTCATTTACTTTTGTACCTTGTAAAAAAAAATCAAAAAATTATTGCTATAAAACGCTCTGATAAAAATTTGAAAAATGTTATTAATCTTTTTTCTTTTTTTTATCCTAATGAATATAAAAAGATGTTTGATAAAATTATATGGAAAAAAGGAGATATTTTAGATTATGATTTTTTACAAAATATTACAAAAAATGCAAAAAAAATTTTTCATTGTGCTGCTTTGATTTCATTTGATTCCTCAAAAAAAAAAATGATGAAAAAAGTAAATGTAGAAGGAACAAAAAACATTGTAGATGTTGCTTTAGAAAATAAAATTGAAAAATTATGTTATGTAAGTTCAATTACTGTTATGGGTGAGGAGGAAAAAAATACTTACATAACAGAAGAAACAGAAAGGACAAATGAAAAAAATTATTATTATTCACAAACAAAATTTGAAGCAGAGTTAGAAGTATGGCGAGCAATTGCTGAGGGTTTAAATGCTGTAATTGTAAATCCATCTATAATTTTTGGTATTGGAGATTTTAAAAATGGTTCTTTGACATTTTTTAACACTGTTTATAATGGTTTACCATTTTACACTTCGGGTAAAACGGCTTTTGTTGATGTTAAAGACCTTGTTAAAATAATGATTGAACTAATGGAAAGCGATATTTCTAATGAAAGATTTATTGTGTCGGAAAACAATTATTTTTATAAAGAAATTTTAGAAAAAATTGCAAAACATTTAAATAAAAGAGCGCCTAAAATTTTAGCAAATTCTTTTTTATTATCAATTTTTTGGCGTTTGGAATTTCTCAGAAGTAAATTATTCTTCGCTGAACCAAAAATAACAAAAGAAACTGCAATTTTATCACAAAAAATTTCAATGTATTCAAATGAAAAAATTAAAAAAAGATTAAATTTTTCTTTCAAAAGTATGGATAAAACAATAAAAGAAATTTCCGAATTTATTTTGAAAAAATGATTTTTTTTTATTAAAATTTTATCGTTTTTTTGAAAAAAAATTTTTTTAATGAAAATTTAAAAATGTTTTAATATTTTTGTATAAATAAAAAATATTATGAAATTAAATAATATATATAATGAAAATTGTCTTGACACTATGAAATTATTTAAAAATAATTTTGTAGATATGATTTTAACTTCACCTCCTTATGATGATTTAAGAAATTATAATGGTTATGATTTTCAATTTGAAAAAATAGTAAAAGAATTATATAGAATATTAAAAATTGGTGGTGTAATTATCTGGGTTGTTGGTGATAAAACAGATAATGGAAGTGAAACTTTAACATCTTTTAAACAAGCATTGTTTTTTAAAAAAATTGGATTTAATGTTCATGACACTATGATTTATTACAAAAACAATCCTATGCCAACAGCAGGAAAACGTTATCATCAGCATTTTGAATATATTTTTGCCTTTTCAAAAGGCAAACCATCAGTTTTTAATCCAATAACAGAATCAACAAAATATCGTGGCATTGCAAATATGAAAAATCGTGGTAAAACTGGAAACATAGATTATAAAAAAATTGAGCGAACAAAAGAAAAAAAAGTTGGAAATGTTTTTTTTTATTCTGTTGGTGGAGGAATTTCTACAAAAGATAAAATCGCATATAAACATCCAGCAATTTTTCCCGAGCAGCTTGCAATAGACCAAATTAAAACTTGGACAAATGAAAACGATTTAATATATGACCCTTTTATTGGTAGTGGAACTACGGCAAAAATTGCGCAAATTTTCAATAGAAAATGGATTGGTTCTGAAATTTCTAAAGAATACACGAAAATAGCAAATGAAAGATTAAAAAAATATTTTAAAAAAAATTTATTTTTATAAGAAATAATGGATTTAATAAAAAAAGGTTCGCATACAGCGAAAGAAGGCTTCAAAAATGAAAGAGATATTGTTAAGAAATTTAATAATTGGAAGAAAGATAAGGAAGCACAGGACTGGCTAATAATAATGGATTATGAATTATCTGAAATTGAATATGTTGAAGCAATTATTATATCAGCTTATAAAACAGATGTTCAAGTTCAAATAAAAATAAAATTAAAAAAAGCAATTGATGTAGAAAACTTGCAAATAAAGCTTGTGAGCAATTTAAAAGGTTTTAATCAAATAGATAAACGTTGGGTGGATAAATATCAAGAAATGTGGAACATTCCATTTGATATAACTGAAATATTAAAAAAATATACCGGAGAAATTGCTCCAACAATAAAAAATCCAAAAGATAGCAGACGAATGTTTATCAATGAATTTAGCGAAAAAACTCAAAAAAAATTATTAAACTGGTTTGAAAATAATAAATTTTTAATTATAAATGATATAATTAAAGGAAGAGGAAAATTTGCTTCTGAATGGATGCTTGTTGTTCAAAAAATTGAAACAAATTCAAGATGGATTTTAAAAACAATAAATATTGTTATAAATCATTTTTCAAACGGAAATGTAATTGTAACAAAAAGAGGTAATATTAAAATTGGAAAAATAACAATGCAGCGCAAAGGTGGAGATGCCGGACGAAAAACATCACAAATGTTACAATTTAAAATTAATCCTGCGGAATTATTTGATATTGGGTAAATTTATATTTTTGAAAAAAAATTATTTTTAATAATTTGAAATTAAAAATCCTAAAAATTTTGGCATTTTTTGGAAAAAAATTTTTTTTAATAAAATCTTAAAATTTTGGTGGTTTTTAGAAAAAAAATTTTTTTTAATAAAATATTAAAATTTTAGCATTTTTTTGGAGAAAAATTTTTTTTAATAAAATATTAAAATTTTGGCGGTTTTTGGAAAAAAATTTTTTTTTGCGCCTGTGCGGTGTTTTCACCGCACAATTATACATCATAAATTTATGATGTATGAAAACAAGCCCATCGCAAGATTTTCCAAAATTTAAAATTATATATTTTTCAAATAAAATTAATAAATTTCAAATTCATAAAATTTTATTTTTTTTCAAAAAAAAAAATTTAATTTCGAATTTTCATAAATATTTATTTTTAATTAAAAAATATGTTAAGTATTAAAGCAATATATGATGGTAATAATATCCATTTTTTAGAAAAAATTAAATTAAAAAATAGCCAAGAGAAATAATTATAACATTTCTCAAAAAAACAAATATTGATTTTGAAAAGTTAAAAACTTATCAAAAACTTGATAATATAGAATATGATATTTCATCAAATGAAATTCAATCTTTATTAGAAAAAGGAAAATCTTTTGATTTTCTTGATAATGAAGAAGAAGATATCTATACAGATAGCGATTTAAAAATCAAATACTGATGAAAAGAGGAACAATAGTATTAACAAAATTTCCATTTACAGATTTATCTTCAAGTAAACGACGTCCCGCTGTAATAATATCTATCTTTATAAAAATAAAAATATCTTATTGTCGCTTTTATTTCATCGGTCATTCCAAAAAAATTATCAAAAACAGATATTGTTATAGATATTTTTGATAAAGAATTAGGATCTATTTCGAATGAAATACAAAAATTAATTGATGCGAAATTATTAATTGCATTGGATATAAAAAATCTCAATTTTTTAAAATCTTAAAATTTTAGCGGTTTTTGGAGAAAATTTTTTTTTAATAAAATATTAAAATTTTGGCGGTTTTTGGAAAAAATATTTTTCAAAAAATTATTAAAATTTTGACGTTTTTTGAAAAAAATTTTTTTTAAATAAAATATTAAAATTTTAGCGTTTTTTGGAAAAAAGTTTTTTTAATAAAATCTTAAAATTTTGACGGTTTTTGAAAAAAATTTTTTTTATAAAATCTTAAAATTTTGGCGGTTTTTGGAGAAATTTTTTTTTAATAAAATATTAAAATTTTGACGTTTTTTGAAAAAAATTTTTTTTAATAAAATATTAAAATTTTGGCGGTTTTTCAATAAAAAAAATTTTTTTGATTTTTTTTATTTATTGTTGCAAAACAATTAAAATTTTATAAAATGTTTTATATGGGATGAGTGCATTTACAGAACTATAATAGATCATTAATAGTTTATAAAAAAAATATATGAGAAAATATTAAAATAATTATGTAAAAAGATACATAAAGTAATCCGTTATGTTTCACTGCAAAAAACAAAAAAATCTAAAAATAAACTATCTTTGTAACAAAAATAAAATATTAAATATGATATATTTTGAAAAAATAAGAGAATTAACAAAGTTAATACCTGCAAGTATTGTTGATTTCTCAATAGAAAGAGAAAGAACATCGCCACCAACGCAGGCATCATCAAATTTTATAACAAACAAAGAACAAGGAGATTGGGCTGAAATGTTAATTTTTCGAGCAATTAATGAAACTTCAAAAAACTATGTTGCTGTTCGATACGGAAAATCAGATGATATAATTGCAGTTAAAAAACACGACTTTAACTCTGATTTTGGCTATGATATTAGTAAAATAAAACATTCTGAAATTGATGATTATGTAAAAAAAGCGGTTGCAGGTTTAGAAATTCGTTCAAGTGCATTTTTGATTGACAAATACGAAAATCAAATGCAAAAAAGGACAGATTTAAACTTGAAAAAAGCATTAAGTGTAAAAAAACAAATACTTTTAGAATATTCAGATATACTTAAAGAGCCAAAAAAGAACAAATACCTTGAAATTTTAAATGGAATAAATGAAAATACAATCTTTGCTGTTAGTTTCATACGACCAAGTTGGAAATCAACTGAAAAATTGGCGAAATTATCATTACTTTTTAAAGAGTTAAAAGATGCTATAATTATTGTTCAAAAAAGAGATTATCTGAGCATTACCCCCAAAGTTGAAGACTTAAAAGTCGTTCATAAATGGATTGAAAAATTCAATGTTCCACATTTTTATTTCCAAGTATTTTTTGATAAATCTTTTGGAATATCTTTTCAAAATATCTTATCTCTAATAACCGAGCCGGAAAAAGAAGGTGAATACTACGAAATAAGCGAAGATATTAAAAATCAGAATAAAACAACGATTAAAATAAATACTCG
>NBLL01000114.1 GCA_002084355.1 Bacteroidetes bacterium 4572_128
TTTAAAAAAGAATTGCGTAAGAAAAAAGTAAAAATAAGTTTAGGAGAGGAAAATAATGAATGGCGAAAATATTTTAATACTTCAAAACAAAAAATAAACCAATTGGAAATTAAAATAAATGCAACAGATAAAAAAATAGATAAAATGGTTTATAAACTTTACGAGCTAACAAAGGAAGAAATTTCAATTATTGAAAATTAAATTACGTTTTTTTTAATTTAAAAACATAAAAATTTTGGATTTTTTGAAAAAATTTTTTTAATTATAAAATCATAAAAATATAAATTTTAATCAAAATATTTTTCAAATTCTTTATAATCTGGATTGTCTTTTATAATTTGGCGTTTGAAAGAAATAATTTGGCGTTTGAAAGAAATAAAACCTAATTTATTAAAATCAATATTATTTTTTTCTAAGTTATAACTTTTTTGTAAAAATTCAATTATTTTATTTTCATAAGGTTTCTTTAATATTTTTAATTTAAGTCCTTTATAAATTTTTAAAAGTTCTTCAAAAATTCTTATTTTTTCGCTTATTTCTTTTCTAATTTTCATGTATTCTAAGCTTTCTGAATTACAACCATTATAAATTCTTTCTAACAATTTAATTGTATTTTCTATTTTATAATTATTCTTTTCAGAAGATGTAATTTCTATTTTGATTTTTTCTTGTCCATTTTCTACATTATTTTTTCTTAATTCTATTGCATTTTCTACATCGTCTAAACAAGGATTTAAAATTTCTTCAGATTTTTTTGTATTTATACTTTTAGGTTTAACTTGGTTGCAAGTTGGACAGCTTAAAAATAAATTATTCCAATCGTTTATTTTTTCAGGAAAATAATTTTTTCCTTTTGGAAAAAAATGTTCAATTTGAAATCCTCTATTATTATGGGTTTCACACAAATAACATAAATTAAAAAAATCTTCTTCTATAATTTTTCTTATTTTATTTCTAATATTTTTATCAGTATAGAATTTTTTATTTTCAGAAATTTCGGTTTTTTTTATATTTATCATTTTAGTAAAGAATTTTTTGTGCGTTTTTAAATTTTTTAAATAAATCGTCTGAAATATAAGGAGTTATATCATTTAATTTTAAATCTAATTCTACAATACGATTTCCTTGCTCTTCTGTTATTTTATTTTGTTCAGCTAATTTTATGAGCGCACAAAACTCTTCAATTTCTTTTTCAATTTTTATTGTATCTTTTTTATTTAGAGTAAGATAATTATCATTGATTTTATCTACAGGTATTTTAGATAATTTTTCTGTTTTTGTATTTGTTTGCAAATCGTAAATTAAGGCATTTTCTATGGAATTTAAAATAAACGCCGAGTGTGTTGCAATTATAAATTGTATTTTTGGAAAAATTTTTGTTAGTAATGGCATTAATCTTTTTTGCATTTTTATATGTAAATGTGATTCTGGTTCGTCAATTAAAACTATTCCTTCCATAATATATAAATTTTGAGTTTTATTATACATTCTCAAAATTAACTCAAAAACAATTTCCAAAATAGAAGCATAACCGTCAGTCAGCTGCTCGAAATTAAATTTAGAACGGTCTTTTGTTTTTATTTCCATATTTATTCCTAATTTTTGAACAATGGTTTGAAATTCAATTTCTAAATTTTCATCGTCGAAAATTTCTCTTAAAATATTTTTTAAATTGGCAAACCATATTTTAAAGTTTTCATTAACCTTATTATCACCTTTTTCACTTAGAAGCATAGCTTGAAATTTATTTAAAACTGTAAAAGGCATAAAATATTCTTCTGCTAAATTTTCATTTATTCCGGGATTTTGTGGCAATTCTATTCCTCTACCATCTGGCATAAATGTTTTTCCTATAAATTTTCTATGCGCTTCGAAATAAGCAAGAACGAAATTACCTGTCTGCCATTTAAAACGTAAATCAAAAGCCTTTTTTTCAATATTTATATAATCTCTAATTTCTTCCAAAACACTTGTTTTTCCACTTCCATTATCTCCGGTAAAAATCAAATGTTTCATTTCATTTTCACCAATAAGAATAGAAATATCTTTAAGATGTCTTACTTTTTTTATTTTTATTTTGCTAATGAATGTTTGTAAATCTAATTTTGTTAAATTTACTTCTGCTGTTTTTATGAAATTCGGATTAATTTTTAATGCTTTTTCATAATATTCTCTTGCTTTTTTATACTCTTTCATTTCATAAAATGAAATTGCTAAACCATAATAAGACCTTGCAGAATTTGGATTAATTTTTATTATTTTTTCATAATATCCTTTTGCTTTTTCATAATTTTCTTTTTTATTTTTTAATTTTTTATTTTGACCCAAATCAAAAAAATAATCTGAAAAAATATAATAAAACTTAATAGAAGTTTCTATAGGAATTTCTTTATGAAATTGCGATATTATATTAACAATACTTTCTATTGATTTTTCATTATCTATGAGATAAGGTAAAATATCTAATAAATTGTTGTAAGCAATAAGAAAATTTGGATCAATTTTTATAGTTTTTTCAAAATGCTCTTTTGCTTTTTCATATTCTTTAAATTTATTTAAAAATAAAAAACCTAAATTATTATGAGCTTTTGTATAATTTGAATTAATTTTTATTGCATTTTCAAAATGCTCTTTTGCTTTTTCATATTCTTCAAATTTATAAAAAAATAAAACACCTAAATTATAATAAGATCTTGAATATTTTGGATTAATTTTTATTGCTTTTTCATAATGTTCTTTTGCTTTTTCATATTCTTTAAATTTATCTGCTAATAAAACAGCTAAACTATAATGAGCTTTTTCATAATTTGGATTAATTTTTATTGCTTTTTCATAATGCTCTTTTGCTTTTTCATATTTTTTAAATTTATAAAAAAATAAAAAACCTAAATTATTATGAGCTTCTAGAGAATTTGAATTAATTTTTATAGTTTTTTCAAAATGCTCTTTTGCTTTTTCATATTCTTTAAATTTATAAATATTTAAAAGACCTAAATTATAATGAGCTTTTTCATAATTTGGATTAATTTTTATTGCTTTTTCATAATATTCTTTTGCTTTCTCATAATTTTTAAAATGATCATTTACCAAAAGATTTGCTAAATTATTATAATATTTTGCATATTTTGGATTAATTTTTATTGCTTTTTCATAATGTTCTTTTGCTTTTTCATATTCTTTAAATTTATAAAAATTTAAATCACCTAACTCATTATACATCTCTGCAAAATATGGATCAATCTTTATTGCTTTTTCGTAATATTCTTTTGCTTTTTCGTAATTTTTAAAATGATCATTTACCAAAAGATTTGCTAAATTACTATAAACTTTTGAATGTTTTGGATTAATTTTTATAGTTTTTTCAAAATGATCTTTTGCTTTTTCATAATTTTTAAAAAGATCATCTGTAAGAATAATTGCTAAATTAATATAAGCTTCTACAGAATTTGGATTAATTTTTATTATTTTTTCATAATATTCTTTTGCTTTTTCATAATTTTCTTTTTTATTTTTTAATTTTTTATTTTGACCCAAATTAAAAAAATATTTTGCAAAAATATAATAAAATTTAATACGAGTTTCTATAGGAATTTTTTTATGAAATTGCGATAATATATTAACAATACTTTCTATTGATTTTTTATTATCTATAAGATAAGGTAAAAGATTTAATAAATTATTGTAAACAATAAGAAAATTCGGATTAATTTTTATTGCGTTTTCAAAATGCTCTTTTGCTTTTTCATATTTTTTAAATTTATCTAAAAATAAAACACCTAAAATATTATGAATTTCTGCATTATTTGGATTAATTTTTATTGCTTTTTCATAATATTCTTTTGCTTTTTCATAATTTTTAAAATGATCATTTACCAAAAGATTTGCTAAATGATAATAATATCTTGAATGTTCTGGATTAATTTTTATAGCTTTTTCAAAATGATATTTTGCTTTTTCATATTCTTTAAATTTATAAAAAAATAAAATACCTAAATTATAATAAACTCCTACAAAATGAGGATTAATTTTTATTACTTTTTCATAATATTCTTTTGCTTTTTTATAATTTTTAAAATGATCATTTATCAAAAGAGTTGCTAAATTATAATACGCGTCTGCAAAATTCGGATTAATTTCTATTGTTTTTTCAAAATTATATTTTGCAACTATATAATTATTTTCGTAATTTGCTTTTAATGCTTCAGCAAAATAAGATAGATATTCTTTTTTTTTCATACTTCTATTTCCTTAAAAAAATTTTTCACAATTACGTCATTTTTTTAAAAAAATAAATAAAAATTTTGAAATTTTTATTTATTTAAAATGTTAAAATTTTGGACGAATTTTGAAAAAAAAATTTTTAATTTGAAATTAAAAAATATTAAAATTTTGGATGTTTTTTTGAAAAAATTATTTATTTAGAATTTAAAAATGTTAAAATTTTGGACGAATTTTGAAAAAAAATTTTTATTTTGAAATTAAAAAATATTAAAATTTTGGGCGTTTTTTTGAAAAAATTATTTATTTAGAATTTAAAAATGTTAAAATTTTGGACGAATTTTGAAAAAAATTTTTTTATTTGAAATTAAAAATGTTAAAATTTTGGCATTTTTTTGAAAAAAATTTTTTTTATTTTGAAATTAAAAATTATTAAAATTTTTACGAATTTTGGAAAAAATTTTTTTTAATTTCAAAATAAAAAATGTTAAAATTTTTACGATTTTTGAAAAAAAAATTAATAAAAAATTTTAATTTTTTCGATAATTTCTTTTTCCGAATTTTCTAAAGAATATTTCAATTTACAAAAAAAAATCCCTTTTTTCTGTAATGTAAATTCTTCAAAATATAAATTTTTAATACTCTTTTTTAAAACACTTTTTCCTAAAATATCAAAAATTTCTAATTCTACATTTATTCCTTTTTTAAAATTATTTTTTATATAAATTTTGTTCTTATAAGAATAAATTAAAAAATTTTTTTCTTGAATTTCGTCATTTTTTTTGAGAAAATGCAATAAAAATTTATATTCTTTTTTATCAGAAATTTTATTTATTTTATAATTATTTATTTTTTCTATATCTAAAATTTCATTGTTTTGCAGATTTTCTAAATAAATAAAAATATCTTTTTCAAAATTTATTTTTTGAAAATTTAACTCAAAATTTTCAAAATTTTCTATCAAAATAGAAGTTTCAACAGTAATTTTTTCTTCAAAAAAAGGCAAACTATTAATTACAAGTTTTTCATTATCTTTGCTTTTTGTAAAAATTTGAGGAATTTCATTTTTATTTTCATTAAATTTTTTTTTCGCATCAAATTCTTTATCAAAATTCGAAATGGCATTTTCCATAAAACGCACAATAATTTCATCTGAGAAATCTTTATTTTTTGCAAAAATTCTTAAAAAATTTTTTTCCTCTTTTTTGCCGTTTTTTTTAAAATTATTTTGTGCAGAACTTAATTTATAAGAATTTTCAAATGATAAAATCCCGTCTTCATCATTATTACATTGCACAAAAAAACCTTGCATACTTGGTATAATATTCACGCCTCCATTTGTTCCAGCTCCACTTACATAAGAAGAATAATTAATTCCATTCCAGAAATAAATAGCATTATTTAAATTTGAAGCACTTAAATTTACTAAATCCCAATTTATCGCAGAAGTATAAGGATTTCCAATTAAATTCCAACCTTCATTGTCAGAATTTTTTTTTACAGATGTGATTTTCTGTTGTCCAAACACTACAAGCATTTAATTTGTCTAAATTAAGACTATTTCCTATGGTCATATTATCCCAATTTGCTGTTTCTGGATTGTATAAATTTGCATAAACATCAATTTCACTATTAAAAATATCTGTCAAAACAACAGTGGAAACCAAAGGCGAAGAAATAAAATGCCAACGTTCAGAACTTAAATATTTATCTACATCTGCTAAAATATTTGAATTATTTTGTAATAAACCTGCATCTCCTGTCACAGAAGATTTTAATTTCAAACCAGAAATTCCAGATTGATTTTCTAAAATTCCATTTACTGTCAAATAAGCATTTTCTTTTATTGTCAAACTCATATTTTCTTTAATCAATAAATTTTTGCATATAACATTTCCCGAAATTTCCGGAGAGTTTGGAGCATTTAAAATCATTAAACTTACATTTTCCGGAACACGTTTTTCATACCAATTATTTTCATTATGAAAATCAGAAGAAACTTCGCCTTTCCAAAAAAAATCATTTTTTTCTAGGGGTGAACCCATTTGATTTTCTCCCATAATTAACCAATTTTCAGAAAGATTAGAACCTTCATTATCAAAACCTTTACGATAATATAAATGATTATCAGACATATCTTCAGCATTTTCGCCGTCGATATTAAATAAATCTATTATTGTTCCGTCACTTTTTTTCAAAACCAATCTGTCTTTTCCGCCATTAAGAAACAGAGAACTTAAAATATAATTCGGTGTTATTTCTGGATAATTTTCAGAAAAATCGTCAATTATTTTCGTGATAATTATAAATTCATCAGATGCTAAATTTCCGGATAAATTTACAACCGCTGTGGTAGAAGCCGCTCCATTATTATAATGTTCAAAAATCAAATTATCCAAAGAAATTTCTGAAGAAGTATTATTATAAATTTCTACATAAGTTGCTCCGGAATTTTGATGACTATTTATTTCTGTAAATATTAAATCATTTCTTTCTATAGAAACACTTATAAAATTTACAGTAATTTCTCTACTAATTTGTGAATTTAAAACTCCTTGATTATCAGTAATTTGTAATTTTAAAATTCCTTGTTCATCTATTTTTACATCATTCCATTTGAAAGTTCCATTTTGTAAATTTTGTGTTAAACCTATTTCAGAACTCAAATTTCCTGAACCAGAATTTTTTGATAAAATTAATGAATTATTTGCATCTAAATCTAAATTATTAAAATATAACGATTATTTTATTTTTATTTATTTCGCTTGAAATATTGAAATCTCCAAAAGCAGAATTTTCAGCATTTGTGCAAATATTTTCTTCACTTATTTTAAATTGAAAAAATTGATTATCAATAATATTTTCTGTTTCAAAAGTTAAATATAAATCAAAATTTTTATTAGCATCATCAAGAATTTCTAAATTACAATTTTCAAAAATAATTTTTTCTTCTAAAACTTCTGTCTCTAAAATTTTATTTTCATTATGAAATAACGCTGCTTTTTTTATAGTATTTTTCCAATTTTCTACGGAATTATTTTCTGCTTTTTCTATAATTAAAGAGTTTAAAAACGTGCTAAAATTATCATCATCTCCATTTTCTCCACCTTCTCTAATTTGAAAAGAAAAAACCTTTTGTGCATCATTAATGGAATTAATATTTTCGCTAATTTTTTCTTTGTAAGAAATTGTTTCTTCTTCATTTCCCAAAGAAATAATATCGCTTGAAGAAGAATTATTTCCAAGACTTTTTCCTTTTATATAAAAAATATAAGGATTTTTCTCAATGTCGCTACTAAAAATTTCAACTTTTACAATGGTTGTACCAACATCAATTGGGTCAAATTTCAAAGAAAAATTACTGCTTTCATTTGGTGCAATTGTTAAACTTGGTAAACTTGTTATTTGAAAATTATCAGAACTTGCTCCGCTAATTAAAATCGGTGTTTCTTGTAAAATAAGATTTTCATTTCCAACATTTTTTATTGTAAATTCTTTAATAACATTTTCATTTAAAACATTTATTTCGCCAAAATTTGTATTATTTTCTGTGGATATTTCATTTGAATTATACTCAATATTTTGATTATTTCCGTATAAAGAAATCTTCGCTTCCGGAGGATAATTCGTCCAAGAAATATTATCTATAGTAACTTGGTCTTCTTTTATATTTTTAATTTTAATTGTAAAATCACCCTCAATATTTATATTTTCAATTTCAAAATTTTCTATAATTCCGAGATTTTCGTCATCGTTTAAAATCTGCGACATACCTTTTGAAATGTCATTAATAAAAACTTCAATTTGTCTTTCACCAGTTCCAATGTGTGCCTTTCTAAATTGCACAGAAAAATTTGCAATTCCGCCAGAAATAGTTCCGGAAAAACAAGCACTATTTTCGGAATTTGTTTTCATAACTAAACCTTCTGCATCAATTTCAAAGTTTCCAAAAGCATTTTTTGACATTACATAATTCCAAGTTATATTATTATTTCCAATAAAATCACTCGTTAAATAACTTTCATCGTGGTTGTAATTTTCAAAAGTTTCTAAATTTAATGGTAGATCTACAGAATTTCCCATAACAAAAATATTTCTGTTATTTGCATTTTCGCTTGTTACAATAATATTTCCAGATTTTTCGCCTATATTTGTTGGACAAAATTTTACATAAATAGTTGTTAATTCTACATTTCCATCAACTTGATTTAAAATAATATTTGAATTTGTGTAGGTAATATTATCCAATGAAATTTTAAAATGTTCTGGTGGTGAAATTGTAATATTTTGAATTAAATTTTTTCCTATAATTTTGTAAAACTGCGGAGATGATTTTTGATTAAAAATTACATTACCAAAATTTTGTAAACTTTCACTAATTAAAATTTGTGGAATATTTTCATTATGAACACCTGGAGACATATCAGAAATATTTTGATTGTTAGTTATTGTCCATTCTGAAAATGTCCAAGTATTATTTGGTGAAAAAATATTGCTATTTCTTACAGCTTTACTGTCTGTATATTCCCAATCTTCTCCGGTTCCATCTGTGTCTATAACTCCATAAATATCTATTAATTCGCCATTACTTTCATCTCCATTTTTATAAATTGCATACATATCATCACCATTTCCTATGGCAACATTTGAAGCAGTTTCATCTGGATGAAAACCATAAGCACTAAAAAAATCATCATCATTTTTAGCAATTACGTAAGTTTCTCCAGATGCTAAAATATTGTTATCTATTTTAGTTCGGTAAAAACCTGCTCCTCCACTTTGTCTAACTAAATAATAATCTATCTCGGAAAAATCAATGTCAATAGCACTTGCGTTATATAGTTCCACAAATCTAGTATTTGCATTATCTTTTGTGTCTGCAACTTCAGAAATAATTAATTGTGCATAAGTTTTTATAAAAAGAAAAAAAAATATAAAAACAAGAATAAATTTTGAAAACTTCATATTAAAAATTTAAAATTTCTATATAAAAATTTTTTTTAATAAAAAAAATTTTTAATAAAAAATCAAAAAAATTTTAATAATTTTATAATTAAAAAAAAAAAATTCAAAAAAACGACAAAATTTTTAGGTTTTATTTTTAATAAAAAAAAATTTTTTTGAAAAAAAATAACAATTTTTAATGATTTTTTACAATTAATTTTTTATTCAAAATTCGGTAATTTTTTTATTAAAAACATTAAAATTTTGGACGATTTTTGAAAAAAAATTTTTTAATAAAAAATTTAAAAACATTAAAATTTTGGTCATTTTTTGAAAAAAAATTTTTTATTAAAAAATTTAAAAACATTAAAATTTTGGTCATTTTTTGAAAAAAAAATTTTTAATTTTGTAATTAAAAAATATTAAAATTTTGGACGAATTTGAAAAAATTTTTTTTTATTTTTAAATTAAAAAACATTAAAATTTTGGACGAATTTGAAAAAATTTTTTTTTATTTTGAAATTAAAAAACATTAAAATTTTGGACGATTTTTAAAAAATTTTTTTTTTATTTTGAAATTAAAAAACAACAAAATTTCGAAATTTTGTTGTTTTTTCTTATTTTCGATTTTTTTTAATATTACTGAGTTGTCAAAAAATAATTAAAATTATCTTTATAATAAATTTCTTCGCTACCTTTTTTAATAATTTGTCTAAGTATTTTTTCTGAAACACCGTTTTCTAAATTAAAACTTTCTATAATTTCTAATAAATTAATAAGGTCTTCCAAATAATCACCGTGCAAATCAATTTTTGGTAAAATTCTTTGCGATATACAATAATCTAAAGGTCTAAATTCATCTTTCATTACTTTTCGTGCAACAGTACAGTAATTTTTCATAGACATCTCTACACGCGGACTAATAAAAATATTCATATTTTTAAACCAATTTTTTACCCTATTGTATTTCATTTCTTCTCTTCTGGTAAAAGCAACATCTTCTCTCGCTGGATTAAGAGGAGTTTGGTAAAAATCTTTTAAATTAAAAATACTTATTGCTTCTTTTAAACTTAATTCTCGCTTGTTCTGTCTATATTCATAGTTGCGATAAAACGTAAATTATTTGTGTAAATAATTTTCTCTTTACCTCCAAGGTCTATATAAAAAAGCGAATCATTATTTACCGATGAATCACATAAATTATAAAATATCCTCCAATAATGCTCTAATGAACTGGTATTTGCTTCATCTAAAGTAACAAAAGATAATGGCGAATGCGGAAACCATTTTTTTTCTCTTTCTGCATCTAACTGTTTCAAAAGAGGATACATTTTTGTTTGTGCTTGATGAAAACTATCTGAAATAGGATTAGAAAAACCGACCCAATCTCGCAAAGAACTCCATGCTTTTCCAACGCTAATTTCTATACTTCTTTCTTCCGGAACAAGAATTTTAGAAATCTTTTTCGCAAGAGAGGTTTTTCCAGATCCAGAAAGTCCAATAAAAACTGTTAACATATCTTGATGAACACAAATCATTAAATTTGCAATAAAATGCTCAGTGTAATTTCTTCCGGAACTTTTAATTTTTTCGGAAAATAATTTATAAAAATTATTTATACTGCCAAAATTATTATCAGAAAAAATATGTGGATTAATATTTATTTTTTCTTTTTCTTTATTGAAATTTCTACCAGAAATAAAATCAAAATGTGTTTTTGATTTTATTAGTTCTTGTAATTTTTGATTGGCATCTTTTTGAGTTGTGATAAATTCTCTTTTAAGATCAGAAATAGAATTTTTCAATTCTTCTTTTACTCTTTCCTTAAATTCTATATCTTTTAAAATTTTATCTAAATCACCATAAAAATTTGCTTTTTCTATGAGCGATTCTTTAGCTTTAATTTCTGTATTAATAGCATTAATTTTTTGCTCTTCTATTTCTTTACTTTTACGCTGTTGTTCTTTGCTTAATTCCAAAATATCCTGAGCAAGTGCTTGTTTTTTTAAACTTAGTTCTTCTTTTTCTTTTCTGAAATCAACAATTTCTCTCTCCAACATATTCTTAGAAATACTAAAATTTAGCTTTTGTTTTTCTAATTTTTCTATATGCTCTTTATATGCAGAAGTCCCTTCTACAGCATCGAAAAAATTTTGAACATAAGTTTCATTTTGAATTGAAGTTTGTAAGAGGTCATATAAACGGTCGAAACGAGTTGGATATGTTTTAATATCTTCATTTTTTTCTAATTCTTCCAGAAGTAATTTCGTTGTTTTAAAAATTTCGGGGTTTCTAGGACTAATTTTATCTTTTGCCCAGTCAAATAAAAATTCTTTACTAACAAAATCTAAATTTTTAATCTTAAATTCTTGTATGCTTTTAAGAGATTTAATAACTTTTCTTTTAACATTATGAGTTGTAATATCCAAATAAGTATTTTCTGGTAACTCATAAATAGAAACCGCTAAATTAGTCTTTTTTAAAAAAATTTCCTTTTCTTTTTCATTTACAAAATCAATAAAAAATGCACCGTAAATTTTCTTATCGTCAGAATTTTGAACAAAAAAAGGCTTTTCCTCCTCAGAAAAACATTTTTTTATTAATTCGAAAAGGTGTTCATTTTCTGGTTTAAAAGTCTGATTTGTAATGTTTAAATTTCCTGAGAAAATTTCTAAAATAAAATCTGTTGGTAATAATTCCACTTGATTGCGAAAAGCAAAAAAAGGTAAAGAATTTGGATTTTCTGAATTATGTGTATTATTTGGAGTTACTGCTTTTAACTTCAATAACTCGTCCAAATCAAATGCTTCATTTAAAGGTAAAGAACTTGTATTTTTACCATACCTGACAAAAACTTTTCCCCTAATATCTGTTTTATTTTCTAGAAATTCCCAATTTTCATTCTTCTCATCAAAATAAAAAATTGGAACAAGATTTCTATCATTTTTTTCGTCATCATCTCGAATTGCAACTATATAAGAAGTTTCATCGAGTTTAGTTTGATAATTTATGTTAAATTTGTCTTTTAAATTTTCTAACTTCATTTTTAAAAAAATTGTTTAAAATAAAATACAAAAAAACAAAAAAAATTATAAAAACAAAAATTAAATTTTCAATTTATTTTCATTCAATTTTTTATATGAAATTCTATTTTTATAAATATCAATTCCTAAGAACAAAGCTTTCATAAAAGAAATTTTATGAGCAATTCCTTTTCCTGCAATTTCATAAGCTGTTCCGTGGGCTGGCGAAGTTCTTATCAAAGATAAACCAGCAGTAAAATTCACGCCATCTTTAAAAGCTAATAATTTAAAAGGTATTAAACCTTGGTCGTGATACATAGCAAGAATAGAATTTTGTTTTCTCTCGCTTCTTCCAGAGCAGGGATAATTATATCAATTTCTTCTTTTCCAATAATTCCATTATCACCAGAATGAGGATTTAAACCTAAAACAGCAATTCTTGGTAAAGCAATTCCAAAATCTTGTTTTAAAGAAAAATTTAATAAATTTAATTTTTTTAAAATATTTTCTTTCGTAATATTTTCATGAATTTTTTGCACAGGAATATGTCCAGTAACAACAGCAACTTTTAAATCTTCATTGACAAGAAACATTAATTGATTTTCTTCGGCTATACGATTTCCAAGATATTCTGTATGTCCGGGAAATTTAAAATTTTCAGAATTAATATTATATTTATTTATTGGTGCAGTTAATAAAAATTCCATTTTTTTATTTCGCCAATCTTCTGTTGCTCTTTCTAAAGCTTGAAAAGACGAAATTCCTGATGCTTTTGTAGATCTTCCAATTTCTACATTAATATCATCATCTATACAATCAATAATATTAATTTCTTCATCAGAAGCATCTTCTATTTTTTTAATATTATTTAATTGTATATTATTTAAATTCAAAAGTGTACGATGATAAGAAGCCGCTTTTGATGAACCATAAATTACCGGAGTGCAAAATTTTAAAATTCTTTTATCTATTAGAGTTTTAAAAATAATTTCATAAGAAATACCATTAATATCTCCGTGAGTAATACCTACTTTCATTTTATTTATTTTTTAATTTTTTTGTTTTACAAAATTTTATCTCTTCGCATTTAGCACAGCGTAAACCAAGTTTACGCATATTTTTATTTTTGCCAACAGAAATCTGTGGAAATTTACCTTTTTTATTTAAAATTAAATTTTTAAATAAAATTTGTGTAGCAAATCCTATAAAGGCAATTCCTAACAAAATTATTGACAAACTAATCAATTTTAAAATTAACATATCTAAAAAATTTATAATACAAAATTAAAAAAAAAAA
>NBLL01000115.1 GCA_002084355.1 Bacteroidetes bacterium 4572_128
AAGAAAACATAAAATATTATTTTTTATATCAAAAAAAAGAATTATAATTGCCTTAAAATCAATAATTTATTCCTTAGACTGACGGCTATGGCGTGGA
The DNA here is from genome assembly GCA_002084355.1 of Bacteroidetes bacterium 4572_128. Classification (GTDB taxonomy): domain Bacteria; phylum Bacteroidota; class Bacteroidia; order Bacteroidales; family 4572-128; genus 4572-128. Next base: position 98 of record NBLL01000115.1, read on the forward strand.
CGCTTGAATCATTTTATTTTTTTTTTGATAAAAAAAATATTACATTTCACAAAAAGGTTCTAAGAATCAAAAATTTTTTCAAGAAAACGGCATTTTTTTAATGATTTTTTATAATTTATAAAAAAAATTTTTTTCAAAAAACGACAATTTTTTATGCTTTTAAATTATTAAAAAAAAATTTTTTTCAAAAAAACGGCATTTTTTTAATAATTTTTTATAATTTATAAAAAAAATTTTTTTCAAAAAAACGACAAAATTTTTAATATTTTTTTTATTAAAAAAAAAACGTATTTTTCCAAAAAATTTTTTTTATGAAATTATTATTAATAAGCAATTCTACAAATTCTGGAGAAGAATATTTGGATTATCCAAAAGAAAATATTAAAAATTTTCTTGGTAAAAAATCTGTAAAGGCATTATTTATTCCTTACGCTGGTGTTACTTTTTCTTATGAAGAATATGAAAAAAAAGTAAAATCTCGCTTTAATGAGATTGGTCATGATATTATTTCCATACATAGATTTGAAAATCCTGTTAAAGCAGTTGAAGAGGCAGAAGCGATAGTTGTTGGCGGTGGAAATACTTTTCAATTGGCAAATATGATTCAAAAAAATAAACTTATAGAGCCAATAAGAAAAAAAGTTTTTTCCGGAACAAAATATATCGGCTGGAGTGCAGGTTCAAATATGGCTTGTCCAACTATAAAAACAACTAACGATATGCCAATCGTTCAACCTGAAAGTTTTTCTGTATTTAATTTTGTGAATTTTCAAATAAATCCTCATTATCTTGACGCAAATCCAGAAGGACATGCAGGTGAAACCAGAGAAATGAGATTAGAAGAATTTTTAGAGCTAAATCAAAATATTTATGTTTTTGGTCTGAGGGAAGGAACAATGTTGCACCTTGAAAAGGGTAAAATGAAATTAATTGGGGAACGTTCTCTACGAATTTTTAAATTCGGAGAAAAACCAAAAGAATTATCATCTAAAGATGATTTAACTTGTTTCTTATAAAACTTCTTAAAAAAATTTTATATAAATAAAAATTTATATAAAATTTTTTCATTTAAAATGAAAATAAAAATGGATAAAAAAATAATTGATTTTATAAAAAAACATCACGTTTTAACTCTGGCAACTTCCAACAACAATAAATCTTATTGTGCAAATTGTTTTTATGCTTTTCTCGAAGATGAAAATAGTTTTATTTTTACTTCGGATAAAGATACAAAACATATACAAGACGCTTTATTGCAAAATTTTGTTTCTGGCTCTGTTGTTTTAGAAACAAGCATAATTGGCAAAATACAAGGAATCCAATTTACAGGAATTTTATTTTCGCCGGAAGGAGATTTGAAAAAAAAAATAACAAAAACTTATATGCGAAAATATCCTTTTGCAAAATTAATGAAAACTACACTTTGGGTTTTGAAACTAAATTTTGTGAAAATGACAGATAACCGTTTTGGTTTTGGAAAAAAATTAATTTGGAAATCAAAATAAATTTTTTGACAAAATAACATTTTTTTTTTCAAATTATGCCAAAAAGTCATAAAAAAAAAATGGTATAAATTTTGAAAAACAATAGAAAATTTATAAAAAAATAAAAATTTATAAAAAATGCAAAAAGGTAAAATTGGTGTAACTACAGAGAATATTTTTCCAATCATAAAAAAGTTTCTTTATTCTGACCATGAAATTTTTTTACGTGAATTAGTTTCTAATGCAGTTGATGCAACACAAAAATTAAAAACTGTTATTTCTACAGAAAGTATAGAAGGAAATTTTGATGATTTGAAAATTAAAGTTCTTCTTGACAAAGAGAAAAAAACTTTAACAATTTCTGATAAAGGAATTGGAATGACTCATGAAGAAATTGAAAATTACATAAACCAAATTGCCTTTTCAAGTGCAGGAGAATTTCTGGAGAAATATAAAGATAAAAAAGAAGCAATTATTGGTCATTTTGGATTAGGTTTTTATTCTTCTTTTATGGTTTCTGAAAGAGTGGATATTTACAGTAAATCTTATAAAAAAGATGAAAAAGCAATAAAATGGTCTTGCGACGGAAGTCCAGAATATTCTATGGAAGAAATAGAAAAAGACGAGTTTGGTACGGATATCGTTCTTCACATAGCAGAAGATTCTAAGGAATTTTTAGAAGAAAATAGGATTCACGAATTATTGCGAAAATACTGTAAATTTTTACCTGTTGAAATAGCATTTGGAGAGGAAACAGAATATAAAGATGGAAAAGAAATACCTACAGGAAAAGACAAAATTATTAACGAAACAAAACCTGCTTGGAGAAGAAAACCTGCAGATTTAAAAGATGAAGATTATCGTAAATTTTACGTTGATTTATATCCTGTTCACGATGAGCCTTTATTTAATATTCATTTGAATGTTGATTATCCATTTAATTTGAAGGTATAGTTCCGGAATTTTTAACACTTCTTCACGGAGTAATTGATTCACCAGATATTCCTTTGAATGTTTCGAGAAGTTATTTACAATCTGATTCTAATGTAAAAAAGATTTCCGGACATATTACAAAAAAAGTTGCCGACCGTTTAAATGATATTTTCAAAAAAGACCGTAAAGAATTTGAAGAAAAATGGGATAATTTAAAATTATTCATTAATTACGGTATTCTAACAGATGAGAAATTTTTTGATAAAGCATCTAAATTTTACTTATTTAAAAATACTGACGGAAAATATTTTACTTTCGAAGAATATAAAAAACTTATAGAAAGTAATCAAACTGACAAGGATAAAAACTTAATTTATCTTTATGCTTCAAAATTAGAAGAGCAATATTCTTTCATTGAAAATGCAAAAAATAAAGCTTATGATGTTTTATTGTTAGATGGAGATTTAGATTCTCATATAATAAATAAATTGGAGCAAAAATTTGAAAAATCTCGTTTTTCAAGAGTTGATGCTGATGTTGTTGAAAAATTAATTCAGAAAGAAGAAAATTTAGAATCCAATTTGACACAAGAAGAACAAGAAGAATTTTCGCCTGTTTTTAAATCTATTTTAGGAAATAATTTTAATGTAAGTTTTGAAACTTTAAAAGAAGACAGTGCTCCGATTATTATTACGCAAAATGAATTTATGCGTAGAATGAAAGATATGGCTGAATTAAGTGGTGGCGGAACACCATATTATGGAAATATGCCTGATAGTTTTAATTTTGTTGTAAATTCAAATCATCCATTAATTAAAAAAGTTAAAGAAGAAAAAGACATTGCATTAAAAGATAAAATAGAAAATATTAATGCAGAAATTATTCCTCTGGACAGTGAAAAAATGGATTTAGAAAAATCTAAAGAAGGGAAAAAAGAAGAAGAAATCCTTCAAGCAGATAAAGATAAATTGGAAGATGTAAACAAAAAAATAGAGGATTTGAAGAGAAATAAAAATGAATTTATTTCTAAATACGGAAAAGAAAACAAATTAGTAAGTCAATTGATAGATTTAGCTTTAATTTCAAATAATATGTTGAAAGGAAAAGCTCTTGATAAGTTTGTAAAAAGAAGTCTTGAAATAATGAAATAAAATGATTTTTAATGAAGAATGAGAAATGATTTTATTTAATCATTTTTCATTCCTCATTAGTTATTTTGTGTTTTATAAATTTTAGATTTATGAATATTTGTTTCAGATGTTCCAAATCTAAACAGTCAAAAGATTTAGACTCGTGATATTTATATTTTCCGTCAAAATTTTCCAAAACAACAAAAAACCAAAACCTACCGATATTATACGCACCGCTCATTTTATTTAATTTATTATTTTCTATTGCGACCGCCATTTGTGCGAGTAATTGCCCCTTAGGGTGTTTTTGAATTGGAGCAGATTTTTTAAATTCTGTAATAAAAAAATATGGAATTTCTGGCTCTTCAGTACCAGATGCAACCATAAAATCTAAAATTCCAGTAATTTTTATCTCGTTTATAAAAGCTGAAATTTCTGTTTGATACCATTCACGGTAATTTTTACCGTAAAAATAAACTTTATTTAAAAAAGGAGAAATAAAATGTGAAATCAATTGACTTTCAATATAAGAATCCAAATTATATCTATTTGCTTCAATCAATTTAATCAAGTGTTCTTCTTCAGATTTATTGATTACATAATCAAAATTAAACCATTCATTAAAAATTTTTTGACTTCTAATTTGTTTAATATCAATTATTCCTTTCAATAATTTATAATCAATTTCAGAAAAAACATAGTTTTTTTTTTTACAACACATAATTATAAATTTTTTAATTATAAAATAATAATAAAAATTTTTAATACAAAATTAAAAATCTATTTTTAAAAAAACTGGACTGTGGTCAGAAAAAACAATATTTTTTAAAATTTTTGATTCTATCAATTTATTTTTCAAATTGTCGCTGACTAAATTATAATCTATACGCCATCCGAGATTTTTCTCTCTTGCTTTTCCTCTGTAAGACCACCATGAATAAATATTTTTTTCTTTGTTAAGAAATCTAAAACTATCAATAAATTTTTCATTTTCTAAAAAATTAGAAAACCATAAACGCTCTTCTGGAAGAAAACCAGATGTTTTTTTCAATCTTTTTGGGTTATGAATATCTATTTCTTTATGAGCAATATTGTAATCTCCGGAAATTATCAAATTTGGACGTTCTTTTTTTAAATTCCTAATGAAATTTTGAAAATAACTTAGATGCTCCATTTTAAAATTTTGTCTCAGTTCTCCGCTTGAACCTGAAGGTTGATAAACACTTATGACAGAAAAATCCTTAAAATCTACCATTATAAATCTACCTTCGTCATCATATTTTGAATTATTTACACCGTAAAATACTTTATCAGCTTTTTGTTTTGTTAAAATTCCAACACCACTATACCCTTTTTTTTTTGCAGAAAACCAATATTGATGATAACCTAGATTTTCAAAAATAATTTTTTCTATTTGTGATTCTTGTGCTTTTGTTTCTTGTATGCAAAGAATATCTGGATTTTCTATTTCTAACCATTTTGAAAAACCTTTTCTCAAAACAGAGCGAATACCATTTAAATTATAAGTTATAATATTTTTCATAATTGAAATTAAAAAAAAAATTTTTTTCAAAAAATACAATTTTTTTCAAAAAATACAATTTTTTTTAATATTTAATTTTTTTTAATTTGAAAATTAATTTTTTTTTATTAAAAATGCAAATTATAAATTTTAAAATTTTTATTGTTTTTATAGTAATTATTTTTATTTTAATTTCACTTTACAAAGAACTAATAAAACCAGGTTTTACTTTTATTATTGCTTCTGCTACTTTAGGTTTTTTTCAAATTATTACACCGAGTGAAATTTTAATGGGCTTTGCAAATGAACAAGTTGCAATAATAATAATGTTATTAATTTTAGGCGATATTTTTAAAAAGACTCCACTTTTAAATTTAGTTTTTGATAAGATTTTTCAAAATGCAAAAAATCCAAAATCATTTCTTGGTAGAATGATGATTTTAGTTGCTTCTTTATCTGCATTTTTAAATAATACGCCGCTTGTAGCAATAATGATGCCTTATGTTTATAATTGGAGTAAACAAAATAAAATTGCTGTTTCAAAATTATTAATTCCTCTTTCTTTTGCATCTATTTTAGGAGGCTGTACAACTTTAATTGGAACTTCTACAAATATGATAATCAACGGTTTACTTCTGGAGCAAAAAATTATTCCAGATTTAAAATCTATCGCTATTTTTGATTTTTCTTATGTTGGAATACCTATGATGATCATAGGTATTTTATATTTATATTTATTTTCTGATAAAATATTGCATTCTAATTCAGATTCAATTTATGAATATAAAAATAATATTAGAAAATATATAGTTGAAATTCAAGTGAAAAAATCCAGTGAATTGATAAATAAAACAATTAAAGAAACTAGCTTAATAAATATAGAAGATTTATTCTTATTAGAAATTTTTAGAAAAGGAAAAACACTTTCTAAAAATCCAGATAAAATTGTAATTAGAGAAGATGATATTTTGCTTTTTGTTGGACAAACAGAAATTATTGCAAATTTAATAAATTATGATAAATCATTAATTATTCCTTCGGTCGGTATGTTTTCAAAAAAAAAGAAATATAATGCTACAGTAATTGCAATTCACAGAAATGGAGAGAAAATTTATGGAAAAACAAAGAATTTAAAAATGAAAGCTGGCGATGTTTTACTTTTATTAGCAGAAGATAATTTCATAAAAAGAGTAAAAGATGTTAATGATTTTTATGTGATTTCGAAAATAAAAGAAATAGGAAACTTAGATTTTTATAAATCCTTAATACTTGTTGGAGGCACAATTTTAATAATATTATTATCAGCATTTCATTTTATAAAATTATTTATGGGTTTATTAATTTTACTTTGTATTAGTGTTTCCATTAACATTTCTAAGCCAAAAGACATTTTGAAAAGTGTTGATTTTGATTTAATTTTTGTGATAGCTTTATCACTTTCCATAGGTACAGCGATGACAAAAACTGGAATGGCACAAATAATTGCAAATTTTATGATATATATTTTTATGCCTATGGGAAAAATCGGAATACTATCAGGAATTTTTATAATAACTTCTTTATTAGCTTCTTATATCACAAGTAAAGCAGCAGCAGCAATTATTTTTCCAATTTCGCTTTCTATATCATTGGAATTAGAAATTAATTATATGCCTTTTGTTTTGATAGTCGCTTTTGCATCAGCAGCAAATTTTATTACTCCAATAGGTTACCAAACTAATTTAATGATTTTTAACTTAGGTGGGTATAAATTTAAAGATTTTTTTAAAATTGGTTTACCATTAACTGTAATTTATATGATAGTTACTATATTGATTTTCAATTATATGTATTTTTAATTATGAATAAAAAAAAACATTAAAATTTCGGCGGTTTTTGAAAAAAAAATTTTTTTATTTTGAAATTAAAAAACGTCTAATTTTGGACAATTTTTGAAAAAATTTTTTAATTTTGAAATTAAAAAATATTAAAATTTCTACGAATTTTGAAAAAATTTTTTTTAATTTAAAATTAAAAAATATTAAAATTTCGGCGATTTTTTAAAAAAATTTTTTTATTTTGATTTAAAAAATATTAAAATTTTCACGAATTTTGAAAAAAAATTTTTTTAACATTGGAGGTTTCTTTTTTAACACCAATGTTTGATGTCGAAACAATGTTGTCTTTTAAAAACATTAAAATTTTGGACGATTTTTGAAAAAAAATTTTTTTTATTTTGAAATTAAAAAACATTAAAATTTTGGACGATTTTTGAAAAAAAATTTTTTTTATTTTGAAATTTAAAAACATTAAAATTTTGGACGTTTTTTGAAAAAAAATTTTTAATTTTTAAAATTAAAAATGGTATCCGCTCATTATAGTATGGTAAATTTCAATTTTTTGCATTTTACAAAAAACGTAACAACCTTAAAATCAAAGCTTTATGGTTTTTATTTTTTGACTTTTTTTACCATACTATAATGAGCGGTTACTAAAAATGTTAAAATTTTGGGCGATTTTTTTAAAAAATTTTTTATTAATTTCAAAATAAAAAATATTAAAATTTTGGATGTTTTTTGAAAAAAATTTTTTTTAAATTAAAAAAAATGAAACACAAATTATTTTTAATAATTTTATTTTTTTAAAAAACCATATTCGTAAATTTTTGGTTCAATCTTTTTTGCCAAAATTTTCAATTTTCCTCGCAAATTTGTTATTAAATTCATATATTTTTTATCATTACTTTTATTATTCATTCTGCCTTTTGGACTGCGACCTTGAAAATATGCACGAATATCGTATAAAGACGCATTCACATTGCAATTTGGTTTTGTGTGATAATAAATCCAAAGTTCACGACCAGCATTAAAAACCTCTTTTGATGCAGAGGAAAACTCTAAACCATGTAGTTTTAACAGAATGCCTTATTGCAAAATATATTGACATTTCTTTAATATTTCCAAATTCAATATTAGCAACCATTCCTTTTTTTATATAGCTTTTTGTTGGATGATTTGTATAAAATGTATTATTATTACTTTGCATACTTGGACCAACAATTATCATATGTCCTATTGGATTTTTTCCAAATAAATAAAAAGAAGAACGCCAATTTTTAATTGATTTATATTTTGAAGTATCAAATTTTTTTATTCCAATTTTTATGGGGTTTTTTAAATTTTTATCTGCTTCATAAATACTAGTTTTTATTTGAATAATATCTTCATGAATTGATAAATTCCAAATAAAAAATCCAATTGGAAATTTACCTTTTACATTATCAAATGTATCAGATTTACACACAAAACCATTAAGATATTCAGCTTTTAAATTACTTCTAAATTTTATAAATTTTTCTGAGGTAATAAATTTGGGTGTGCTAAAACTGGCTAAAATAGTTCATTTAATGCTTCTGCTCCAATGTTTAATTTATATTGATTAAATATTTTAGTTTCGTTTGCAACTTGTGGAATACTTTCAGTTCCGTAAGAAGAAGCTTCTGCATACGGCGGATTAATATAAACGACTAATTTTTCACGTTTTTTTGGGTCATTAATAATTTTTTGTAATGGTTTTGGTAATTTTGTAAATTCATCATTCAAAAAATCAAATTGAAAAACATGACTTTC
>NBLL01000116.1 GCA_002084355.1 Bacteroidetes bacterium 4572_128
AATTCTTTATCGAAAGTTCTTGCCTTTCCAATGGTTAAAATTAATTGTATAATGGATTTATAAATGTCCGATTTTCCTTTTTTTGCTTCTGCCCAGAATAAAGATATTGTTTCTTCTAGATGTTCATGATTTTTTAAAATAACACAAAAATCTATTTTTCCAATTATTTTACTGCTATCAAAATCACAAAAATAATTTTGTCCAATTTTATTTTTTAATTCCTCTTCTAAAATATTTTTAAATAACATTTTTTTATTTTTTTTACAAATTAAAATTTTTAATTGAAAATTAAAAAAAATGTTTTTCGTTCGGCCACCATTTTTTATAAAAATATTTTTTCCATATATAATTTGCAACTTTTCAAGAAGTGATAAAAAAATTTATCTGACTTTTGACGACGGAGTAAATGAAAAAACCACTCCATTTATTTTAGAAAATTTAAAAAAATTTGAGGTAAAAGCAAGTTTTTTTCTAATTGCTAAAAATGTTTTAAAATATCCTTTTTTATTTGAAGAAATAAAAAAACAAGGTCATCAAATCGGAAATCACACTTTTGACCATTTAGATGCTTGGAAAACTTCAAATGATATTTTTATAGAAAACATAGAAAAAGCAAATAAAATTTTAAAAACGAAATTATTTCGTCCTCCTTATGGACGATTAAAACCATCACAAATTAAATTTTTATCAAAAAAAAATTATAAGATTTTCTATTGGGACGTTTTAAGTGGAGACTATTCAAATAAATTAACAAAATTTAAGATTCTTGAAAACGTAATAAATAACACAAAAAACGGCTCAATTATTGTAAGAAAAAAATTTTTTATTTGCAACTTTAAAATAAAAATTATTTTTTTACAAAAAAATGAAAAAAATGAAAAAAAAATATTTCATAATAAGTTTAGTTTTAATAGTTTTTAGTTGCACACGAACAAAAATTCTAACAAAAGAGGAAGTTACAGAAGCGATAGAATATACATCTTTGGATACTGCTTTGCAACAAAATCATAAGGAAGTTTTTAGGCTAAATTTATCAGATAAAGAGCTTAGTAAACTTCCGGAAGAAGTTTTGAAATTCAAATATTTGCAAGTTCTTGTTTTAAAAAGAAATAATTTTGAAATTTTTCCTGAGAAAGTTTTGAAATTAAAAAACCTTCAAATTTTAGAATTAGGACAAAATAAATTAAAATCTATACCATCGAGCATAGAAAAATTAAAAAATTTAAAAGTTCTAACTATAGATATTAATAAAATTGAAAGCTTACCTGAAGAAATTGGAAATTTAAAAAAAATGAAATATCTAAATATGGATGTAAATAAAATTTCTGAACTTCCTGAAAGTATGAAAAATTTTACTGATATGCGAACTTTTGTAATGCGAAGCAACAGGTTAAAAACCATTTACCATGTTGTAAAACATATGCCAAAATTGGAATTGCTTTGGATTTATAATAATCCAATTAAAAATGAAGAACTTGATAGTATTATTAATTTTTGTTCTGACAGCACAAATATTGATATGAAAAAACAGCCAGAGTTTTTTAGACCAGAAGGAAAACCTATTTTAATTAATATGGATAAAAGTAAAAAAGAAGAAGATAAAAAATAATTTATAAAAACTTCCAAACTTTTTATAAAAAAAAACGTATTATAAATAATAAAAAATTTTAATATGAAAAAGCAAATTTTAATTCTAATCTTATTTTTATTTTTGTGTTTACTAACTTTTTCTCAACCAGATCCTGGAGGAAATCCAAGCGGTGAGCAAAATCCTATAGGTAGTGGTGTTCCTTTAGATGGAGGTTTGATAGCATTGTTTGCGGCTGGCGCTGCTTATGGCACAAAAAAGTTATACAAGAAAAGAAATGATAAAAAGTAACTTATTTATTAAATATTATAAATCAATAAAACCAATTTATAAATTTTTTATTAATGGTTTAATTTTATATTTAATTTGGTTGATTTTTTACGAGTTTTTTAAAAACTTACTTTTTATTTCTCATATTTATGAATATGGAACTGTCTTTTTTAGAGATTCCTTATTATATGGGACTTATTTTTTCTTGAAAATTATTAGTTTTGCATCTTATGTGGACACAACACGCGAAACTTTACATATTTTAGGAGCAAAAGCGGTTTGGGTTGGAAGAGGTTGTATGGGACGAAATTTAATGGGTTTATTTGCAGGTTTTATTGTAGCTTATCCGGGTAAATTAAAATCTAAATTATTTTTTATTCCGATAGGAATTTTTGTAATTTTTTTAATAAACATAGTAAGAATTGGCGGACTTGCAATTATTTTAAAATGCTGTCCAGAAAATTTGGATTTTAATCATCATATTCTTTTTAAATATACCGTTTATTTTTTTATCTTTTTAATGTGGGTTTTCTGGGTGAAAAATTATTCTCATAAAAAATAAATTAAAAATAAACATTTTTTTTTATAAAAATTTTTTCAAATTTTGAAAAAAAATTATTTTTAATAAGATTTTTATAAAAAAAATGTATTTTTGTAAAAAAAAATATTATGAAAATATTAAAAATAGAATTACAAAATATTAACTCATTAAAATCTAAAAAACCTATAGTTATTGATTTTGAAAATGACAAATTTAAAAATACAGGTTTATATGCAATTACTGGAACAACTGGTTCAGGAAAAACGACAATTTTAGATGCAATTACTGTCGCTTTGTATTATGAAATTCCGAGATTTAATAAATCAAAAGCAAAACTTACTGATTTTGTGAGCTATGGAGCAGATAAAGCTCTTTCAAGAATTACTTTTGAAAATAAAAATGAAAAATTCGAAGCACATTGGAGTATTCGTGTAAAAACAAAAAATGGAAAAAAAGAACTGAAAAAACCAATAGAAAAATGTGTATTAAAAAATATTAGCACAGGAAAAATAATTTCCAGTAAAAAAAACGAAACCAAAGCAAAAATAGAAGAAATAATTCAATTAAATTACAATCAATTTTTGCGTTCTGTAATGCTTGCACAAGGAGAATTTGCAGCTTTTCTTTCGGCAAATAATAATGATAAAAGTAAATTATTAGAACAAATTACAGGAAATGATGTTTATAAAAAAATTGGCGAAGAAACGCACAAGAGATTTGTTGAAGAACAAATAAAACTTAATAAAATAAAAAATAAAATTGATAATAGCGATAATTTATTGTCTGAGGAAAAATTAAATGAAATAACAGAAGAACAAAAAATAATAAATACAGATATTAAAAAATTAGATAATGAAATTATAATTTCTGAGGAAATTATTTCTTGGCATAAAAAAGAAAATGAATTAAATGATAAAAAAATTGAAAATAAAAAAGATTTTCAAAACTTAGAAATTGAAAAAAATGATAAAAAAATTTTTATTGAAAAATTAAATGTTAATGAAAAAGCAGAAGAATTTAAAGAATTAATTTTTGAAATTTCTAAAAATGAAAAAGAAATTTTACATAAAAATGCAAAACATAAAATTATAAATGAAGAACTAATTTTCGTAAAAAATGAAAATTTAGAAAATGAAAATAAATTAGAAATAAGTAAAAAAGAATTTTCTAATAAAAAAATAGATTTTGAAAATTGGTTACCAAAATTGGAAAAAGTTAATTATTTAGATTCCGAAATTGAAAATATTCAAAAAAATAAAAATAATATTAATCTTAAAATTAATGAATTATCAGAAAATTTGAAAATTTTAGATGAAAAAATTATTGAAAATAAAAAAGATTTAAAAAATAAAAGATTTAAAAGAGAAAAAATAAACCGTTTTTTAAGTAAAAATGAAAATTTAAAAGAGATTGAAAAAAATTTAATTTCCTGGAAAAATGAAATCTTATTTATTAAAAATAATTTAATAAAAATTTCTGATAAAGAAAATTTTATTAATAATAAAAAAATAAATATTTCAAATAATGAAAAAAATATAGAAATTTACGAAAAAAAATTTTTTCAAAAAAACGATGAAATTTTTAAATTAAATGAAGAAATTTTAAAAATTATCCAAATTATTGAAAAAAATAATTTTGAAAATTTAATTTCTGAAAAAGATTTTCTAAATAAAAATAAAATTTCTTTAAATAAAATTTTAATTCTTTCTAAGAATTATAAAGAATTTTTATTAAAAAATAAAAATTTAAAAATTGAAAAAAATAAATTTTTAATAAAAAAGGACGAAATTTTTGAAGATTTAAAAAATTTTATTTTAAAAATAAAAGAATCTAAAAAATCTTTAGAAGACATTGAAAAAATTTTTGAGTTAGAATTAAAAATAAAAAATTTAGAAAAAGAAAGAAAAAATTTAAAAAAAGATGAAGCTTGTGTTTTATGTGGTTCAAAAATTCACCCTCTAATTGAGAAATATGAGAAAATTTCAATCTCAAAAACAGAAAAAGAATTAGAAAATAGAAAAAATATTTTAAATGATTTTCTAAAAAAGGAAAAAATTGCAAATAAAAAATTTACAAAAATAGAAACGAAAATTTCCATAAATATTTTAAATTTAAAAGAAGTAAATGAAAATATAAAAATTCTCAGAAAATTATTAAAAAAATTCAAGAAGAACAAAAGGAAAAAGAAAAAAAAGAAAAAGTTTTAAAATTAAAAAATCAAGAAAAAAATGTCATTGAAAATGAAATTTCAAGGAAAAAAGAAAGAGATTTAAATTTAAAAAAAGACTTAGAAAATGAAAAAAACAATTTTGAAAATTTAAAAATAGAGACAAAAAAAATAAAGGAAAATTTAATTTTAGAACTTTCAAAATACAATTTTGAATTTCCTAAAATTGAAAAAATTTTCATAGAAGATTTAAAAAACAAAATTTCTAATTTTAATGAGGTAAGTAAAAAATTTACAAAAATAGAAGATAAAATTTTAAAATTAAAATTTGAAATTAATAATGATGATAATTTATTTGTTTCGAAAACTTTAGATTTAGAAAATTATAAAAAGGAAAATGAAAGAGAAAATAAAAAATTAATAGAAAATATTGAAAAGCGAAATTTGATTTTGCCAGAAGAAATTACATTCAAAGAAAAAAGAGAAAGTTTAAAAAAATTGGAAGAAAATGCGAAAAAAATTTTTGATAAAATCTTAGAAAATTTTCAAAATACAAAAACAGAAATTACAAAAAAAGAAAATGAATTAAAATATATTCAAGAGGAAAAAATTATTTTATTTGAAAAAATAAAAAATTCATTTTATAAATTAGAAAAAAAACTTTCTGAAAGCGATTTTACGTCAAAAGAAAATGTATTAAAAAAAGTTTAGAAAATAAAGAAATTGAATTAAAAAGTATTTCTAATAATTTGGAAAAAGAAATTCAAAATCATAAAAAAAAGAAAAATTTTGAAAAAAATTTATTTGAAACAGAAAAAGAAAAATATGAAAAAGAAAAGTTAAGAAAAGAAAAATTTGAGCGAAAAGGGGAAATAAAAACAAAATTGGAAATAAATAGAAAGATCAAAGAAAAAAACGAAGAAACGGTAAAAGAAATTTTAAAACAGGAAAAAGTTTTTGAAAATTGGCATATTTTGAAAAACTTACTCGGAAGAAATATTGATTCTTTCAATTCTTATGTTCAACGTATAACTTTGAAAAATTTAATTATTCGTGCAAATATTCATATGTTCAAATTAAACGAAAGATATTCATTAGAAATGAATGAAAATTTCAAAGAAGGCGAAGAATTAAATTTTATGTTAATAGACCATTTTCAAGCAGATGAAAAAAGACTTGTTGATACTTCCAGCGGAGGAGAAAAATTTTTAATAAGTTTAGCATTAGCTCTTGGACTTTCTGATTTAGCAAGCAAAAACGTAAAAATAGACTCTTTATTTATTGACGAAGGTTTTGGAACTTTAGATAATAAAACCTTAGAAACCGTTATTTCTACCTTAGGAACTTTGCAAAAACAAGGAAAAATGATAGGAATAATATCTCACGTTGAAAATTTAAAAGAGAGAATTAATACACAAATTCAAGTTTTGAAAAAATCTAACGGTGTTAGCGAAATTAAAATAATTTAAAATTATTAAAATTTTGGACGAATTTTGAAAAATTTTTTTTTTTAATGATAAAAAATCATTAAAAAATTGCCGTTTTTTTGAAAAAAA
>NBLL01000117.1 GCA_002084355.1 Bacteroidetes bacterium 4572_128
TTTTTCTCATAAATTTTTGCGTTTTGTAAAATGCTTTTTTTATTTCTCTTTCTGATTTCCAATTTGCATAAAATAAGGACATAAATTCCTGTGTTTCAACATCTGGAACATCCCATAAGGACATTATTATATAATCTACACCAGCCATTTTGAAAGCTCGTTGTAAACCAAAAACTCCTTCACTGCTTTTTACGTCGCCGAGACCAGTTTGACATGCTGATAAAACAACCAATTTAATACCGAAAAAATTCAAATTGGAAGTTTCGTAAGCAGATAAAACACCGTCTTCTACATCTTTAAAAACATTTTCGCCAGACCAAGAAGTAGCTCCACCAGATAATAATAAACCACTGCGAACAAGAGGATTATCAGAATATTTGTAAGGTATTTTATCACCACCTATTATAGCCGTATTATTATTTTTTTTCAAATCTATTTCGGACTTTTGAAAATAAAAGCCGTGGGTTGCAATGTGAAAAATAGACGGCGAATTTTTCTCAAAAGATTTAAAAGTTTCTTCCGTAGCTGAGGCGCCGCTGTAGGTTTCATATTTAATTTTTGTTTCTTCATTAAAAAAACCAGAAATATTTTCTATTTCTTTCATAGTTCCAGGTAAATAATTCCAAACACATCTTCTGAACTTTTCATCTTTAAAATACATTCTATTTTCAGTTTTTTTGTATTTTTTATTTGCTTTTTTCAATTCCTCTTCTGTGATACTGTATTTTATTCCACCAAATAAAGCAATTTTATTTATTTCGGAAAAATTAAATTCTGTATTTTCCAAAATCATGGCTGTGCTGGAAGTATGGATAATTTCATATTTATCTGAAAGCAATAGACTGTCGCCATAAGGGATCGAAGCAAAAGAAACTTTATTGAGTAAACCAGAAAGAGATAAATAAACTTTTTTTACACCATTTAACTCTTTTTCTATTGGCAACCAAATTAAAGAATCTATTTTTGTAAAATCTTTTTTTATAGGAATTTCAAAAGTATGAAAGCTACGAGTAGCATATAAATTATTTATTCTTTTTCTACTTATTTTGTTTTTTTTCAATTCTTTTTTTAATTCTTTTTCTTCAAACAAATAAATTGCTTTTGGATATTTATAATCTTTACGCAAAACCAAAGCATAATAAAAAATGCTATAGGTCAATCTTTTTTCATCACGAAAATTAAAATGAATAAACTCTATGGCGGTTTCATCTTTTTCTAATGATTTCTGTATGTCTTTCCAATTTACTTTTGCTCTATTAGAAATTTCAGCAAATTCCTGTGATTGGTTAATTAATTCTTTTTCTAAAATATTATATTTTTCTTCCATCTCTTTTAAATCCTTACGGCGTTTTGCAATTGGCAAAGCAGATTGCGAAGCTACTATTTTTCCTAAGTTATTCATTTTTGTATAAACTTGTATCTCTTCTGACAGCTATGGCCGCCCTCAGTAATTGTCCTTTTATATTTAGAGCATTATCATAAATTATAGAAACAAGTTTTTTATTTTTATTTCTTTTTTTTAGAAAAAATGAATGATATTTTTCAAAATGCTGATTTATATTACTTTTAAAATATTTTTCTCTTTCTTTTTCGCTCATAATTTTTCATAATTTCCAATTTTATAATATAAGTTTCCGAGATTATTACAAGACGTAGCATAATCAGGATGTTCTTTTCCGAGTATTTTTTCATTTATATTTTTAGCTTCTATAAAAAGTTTTTCCGCTTTTTCATAATTTCCAATATTATCATATAATAATCCTAAATTATTACAAGACGTAGCATAATCAGGATGTTCTTTTCCAAATATTTTTTCTCTAATATTTTTACTTTCTAAATAAAGTTTTTCCGCTTTTTCATAATTTCCAATATTTAAATATAATCCTCCGAGATTATTACAAGAGATAGCATAAGAAAGGTGTTCTTTTCCAATTATTTTTTCTTTAATATTTTTAGATTCTATATAAAGTTTTTCCGCTTTTTCATAATTTCCAATTTTTTGATATAATAATCCGAGATTATTACAAGATCTTGCATAAGAAAGATGTTCTTTTCCGAGAATTTTTTCTAAAGTATTTTTAGATTCTATATAAAGTTCTTCCGCTTTTTCATAATTTCCAATTTTTCGATATAATAATCCGAGATTATTACAAGATCTTGCATAAGATGGATGTTCTTTTCCGAGAATTTTTTCTCTAATATTTTTAGATTCTATATAAAATTTTTCCGCTTTTTCATAATTTCCAATATCCTGATATAGATATCCTAAATTATTACAAGAACTTGCATAAGAAAGATGTTCTTTTCCGAGAATTTTTTCTCTAATATTTTTAGATTCTATATAAAATTTTTCCGCTTTTTCATAATTTCCAATTATTGAATATAATGTTCCGAGATTATTACAAGATATAGCATAATTAGGATCTTCTTTTCCGAGAATTTTTTCGTATATATTTTTACTTTCTATATAAAATTTTTCCGCTTTTTCATAACTTCCACTTTTCTTATATAATAATCCCAAATCATTACAAGATTTTGCATAAAATTCATTTTGTAAAGCATTTATACTTTTATAAACTTTATTACATTCAGTAAGATATTCTATTGCTTTTTTATAGTTTTGAAGATAATAAAAACAAATTCCAGTATCATATAGCGTTTTAGAATAATGTGTTGTATCATTTTTACCATATTTTTTTTCAATTAATGGTAATTGTTTTTTGTACTCTAATATTGCTTCTTCATATTTTCCAGCATTAAAATATTCCAAAGCTTTATCATCTATATTTTTATCTTTTGCAAGATTAAAATTTTCAAAAGCTTTATCATCTATATTTTTATCTTTTTCAATATTGCAATTTTCTTGTAAAAAAACCACAATAAATAATAAGAAATAATAAGAAATTCTTTTCATAATTTTATTTTTTTGAAATTGAAAAATAAATAAAATAAATTATTGAAATTTTTTGAAAAAATTTTTTTTGAAATAATTATTAAAATTTTGGTCTTTTTTGGGGAAATTTTTTTTTTCGAAATAAAGATTAAAAATTTCTCGTTTTTTGGAAAAATTTTTTTTGAAATAAAAATTAAAAAATTTTCGTTTTTTGGGAAATTTTTTTTTTAATATTTTAACATTGGAGGTTTTTTTTTCAACACCAATGTTTCTACATTAAAATTTTGGACGAATTATGAAAAAATTTTTTTTTGAAATAAAAATTAAAAAATTTATCGAAAGCATAATAAGTATTTTCTGTAATGCTCTAATTGCAATTTTTGAAAATTTGGAATTTAAAATTTTTACCTATACAATAAAAAAATCTTATTATATAGGTAAAATTTTTATGAAATATTAAAAGATTTTTTTATTTTTTCTACATAATCTAATTTTTCCCAAGTAAAAAATTCTATTTCTTTTAATTTCTTTTCGCCATTAAAATTTAATTCCACCTCTTTTTTATAAGGCACTCTTCCAATATGTCCGTAAGATGCAGTATCTTGGAAAATTGGATTTTTTAAACCTAAACGTTTTACAATTGCATTTGGACGCATATCAAATAAAAGTTTCGTTTTTTCTGAAATTTCTTTATCACTTAGAATTTCGCCATTTTCATTTTTTAAATTTGAAGTTCCAAAAGTTTTAACATAAAAACCAACAGGATTTGCTACACCAATTGCGTAAGCAACTTGTATTAAAATTTCATCAGCAACTCCGGCAGCAACTAAATTTTTTGCTATATGACGAGTGGCATAAGCGGCTGAACGGTCAACTTTTGACGAATCTTTTCCAGAAAAAGCTCCTCCGCCGTGTGCTGCTTTTCCACCGTAAGTATCAACAATAATTTTTCTACCTGTTAAACCTGTATCGCCATGTGGTCCACCAATAACAAATTTTCCTGTAGGATTCACAAATAAATTATAATTGTGGCAAAATAAATTTTGTATTCTTTTTGGTAATTTTTCTTTTACTCTTGGAATCAAAATATTTTTAACATCATCTTTGATTTTAGAAATCATAACATTATCTTCCGCAAATTCATCATGCTGAGTAGAAATAACGATGGTTTCTATTCTAATAGCTTTGTTATTTTCGTCATATTCTACTGTTATTTGAGATTTAGAATCTGGTCGAAGATATAACATTTCTTTTTTTTCTCTACGAATTTTTGCTAACTCTACAAGAAAAATATGTGATAATTCTATTGGCAGAGGCATATAATTATCTGTTTCTGTATTTGCATACCCAAACATCATTCCTTGGTCACCCGCTCCTTGTTCTTCATCAGATTTTCTAACTACACCTCTTGTTATGTCAGCAGATTGTTCGTGAATTGATGAAATTATACCACAAGAATTGCCGTCAAAACGATATTCTGACTTCGTATAACCAATTTTATTAATCACATTTCTTGCAATTTGTTGAACATCAACATAAGCATTTGTTTTTACTTCTCCACTCAAAACTGCTAATCCAGTTGTAACCAAAGTTTCACAAGCAACCTTAGATTCTGGGTCTTGTTTTAAAAAAGAATCTAATAAAGCGTCAGAAATTTGATCGGCAACTTTATCTGGATGTCCTTCAGAAACAGACTCCGATGTAAATAAATAAGACATTTAATTTAATTTAAATTAAAAAAAAAAAATAATGGTGAATTTAAAATCTTATAAAACAAAATTTATTTTCTATAATTATTATTTTATAATTTTTGTTTTTGTAAGCAATCAAAATATCCATTTTTATATTTGCAATTTATAATTTTTTTTATTTAAAAATTTTTTTTGAAAAAATAAATGAATTCCAAATTTTTAAATTTGGAATTCAAATTTTTATATTAAAAATTGATTAGAAATAATTATTATTAAATATTTTAATTAAAAAAAAATTTTTAATTAAATTTTAATTTCAAATTTTTATCTAATTCATTTAAAAAATCTTCTGTTTTCAAATAATGCTCTTCTTTTAAATTTTTTTTATGCAAAATTAAAGCAAGATCTTTAGTCATTTTTCCACTTTCTACCGTTTTTATACAAATATCTTCCAGAGCATTTGCAAAATTTCTTAGCTCTTGATTTCCATCTAATTTCCCTCTAAAATCAAGTCCTCTTGTCCATGCAAAAATAGACGCAATTGGATTTGTAGAAGTTTTTTCACCCTTTTGATGTAAACGATAATGTCTTGTTACAGTTCCATGTGCTGCTTCTGCCTCCATAATATCTCCAGATGGAGTTTGTAAAGTTGAAGTCATTAAACCAAGAGAACCAAAACCTTGTGCTACAATATCAGATTGAACATCACCATCATAATTTTTACAAGCCCAAAAATGTTTTTCAAAAATCTCAGCAAAAATGTCTTTGAAACGTCCATCATATTTTTTTAAAATAGTGTTCTTTGTAGAAAGATAAAGGTCTATTTTTTTTTCTATTGCTTGATTAAAACAAGAATGAGCAAAACCTTTTATGGACTGGTCAGTATTATACATAGACATTGCAACTCCATCTCCTTGAAAATCAAAGACTTCTTTTTTTATTACTTCACCGCCATCATCTGGGGTAAAAGTAAGAGTTAATTTTCCTTTTCCTTTGGTTACAAAATCTGTCGCTTTGTATTGGTCTCCGTAAGCATGACGACCGATACAAATTGGATACTTCCAACCTGGAACTAAACGAGGAATATTTTTCATAATAATAGGCTCACGAAAAACTGTTCCATTTAAAATATTTCTAATAGTTCCATTTGGAGATCGCCACATCTTTTTTAAACCAAATTCTTTTACTCTCATTTCATCTGGCGTAATAGTTGCGCATTTTATTCCAACACCGTATTTTTGTATTGCATGAGCGGCATCTATAGTAATTTGGTCATTTGTTTTGTCTCTTTTTTCTATAGACAAATCATAATATTTAATATCAATATCTAAATATGGCATTATCAATTTATCTTTGATAAATTTCCATATTATTCTCGTCATTTCATCGCCGTCTAATTCGACTACAGGATTTACAACTTTTATCTTTTTCATAAAATTTTATTAAAAATAAAATGTAAAAATAATAAAAATTTTTTTTTTTATGAAAAAAATCATTTTTTTTTATGAAATTTTTTATAGAGAATTTTCCCAAAAAAATTAATTGATTTATTTTTGCTTTATTTTTATTATAATAAATAATTTTTTTTCAAAAAAATACCAAAAATTTTACGAGTTTTTAAATTATAATTATAAAAAAAATGCCGTTTTTATGAAAATTTTTTTTTTTTAATTATAAAATCTTAAAAAGATTGCCATTTTTATGAAAAAAACTTTAATTATAAAATCTTAAAAAGATTGCCGTTTTTATGAAAAAAAATTTTTTTTTAATTTGAAAATTTCATAAAAAAATGCCGTTTTTATGAAAAAAATTTTTTTTTAAATTTGAAAATTCATAAAAAATTGGCGTTTTTATGAAAAAAAAATTTTTTTTTAATTTGAAAATTCATAAAAAATTGGCGTTTTTTTCAAAAAAATGCCAATTTTTTACGATTTAATTTTTATAATTAATTATCCTTGAATTATTTTTCCTGTTTTGTGATTTAATTCTGAACCATACAAACTATGAGGAATAGAATAAACAAGTAATAAAACAACAGAAGCAATTATAACAATAAATCGTTTTTTCCTTTTAAAATTAAAAATCAAAGCAATTAACCAGAAAGTAAATGATAAAAGAGTTTTATTATCAGTAAGATCCCAACCAAAAGGTATTCCCGTCCAAAATTCATCGAAAGCATATTTTTGAACCAAAGGTCCAAGAATCATCCCTCCAAGGAATAAAAAAACAACCGTCAAAATACTATATTTTTTAAAATCATCATTTTTAAAGAATGCTAGCATTCCGGATAAATTAGATAAAAACATAGCAAGAAACATAAATAAAATGTGTGGAATTAATATCAAATTTGGAACTTCACTTTTAAATCTAATAATAGTTGGTTCTTCTTTTAATAAAGTAAATTCTTTATTTTCTGAATTCAAAACAACAAAATAAATTAATTTCCCCGCAGGTTTTTGATGTGGAAGTTTTGCTTTTAAAAATTTTTTTTCTCTTAAAAAAACAACTTTTTTAAAATTCTCATCTTTATTAGAAGGATATTTTTTATAAAAAATATTCCCAATTACATTTTTATTAGGAATTTCTAAATTTATTTCAGCATCGCCATCACCACCAAAAGAACGAATAAATTTTAAATTGTAAATTTTATTTTCTATTTCTACATCTATTTTTTTTGGATAAGTTGGTCCTGTTTTTCTTTGATGAATAACCGCAGTTATGGTTATTAAAAAAGCCATTATAAAACTTAATTTGATATTTTTTTTCATTAACTTAAATTATTATTTTCTGAATTAAAGAAAAAATTATCTCTGATATTTTTTCTAAATTTCATTAAAAAATCTTTATGAATAAATTGATTTCTTTTATTTTTTATAATTATTTCCTTAGAGTTAGAAGAATTAATATTTATTATAGGAATAATAAATAATTCTTTTGGCAAACTTGGTTCGCCTCCAATTCCAATGACAAGAAAAACAGGTATTTGTCTTTTATTTTGAAATTTTTTATAATTTTCAAATTGATATGTTTTACACCAACAAACACCTTCTTGAAAAAGCGATTTCCTCCATTTACATTCAATCGCAATACTTTGCTCAATATTTTTTGAATTAATTGAAAATATTAATTCAAGATCCGGATAATGAGAATCATTAGGGTAAATTTTTTGATTATTAGAATCAATAAAAAAATTATCTGAATTCCATCTTTCTAATTTGAAAAAATCAAAATTAAATTTTTTAATAATAAATAATTCAAACAATTTACCTTTTTCACTTTTTATCTTTTTATTTTTATCTTTTTTCTTGAGCTTCTTAAACTTTAAATCTTTTTCTACAAATTTTGATTTAAAATTTTTAATTTTATTATTAAAATAAAAATTTGAAAAAAATACTCCCGCAATTAAACCAATAAATAATAAAATTATTTCCATTAATAATTAAATTTATTTTTTGCAAAAAAATAAAAATTTATAAAATAATTTTTTATTTTTTATAAAAATTTGAAAAAAAAATTAAATTTGTTTTTTAAAATTAAAACTTATGAATAAAAAATTATTTATTACAATTTTTTCTTTTGTATTTATTTTTTCTTCTTGTAGAGAAGAAAAAAAAGAAGAATTAAAAATCTCTGTTTCTGCAATTCAAATGAAAGAAAATAAGGTAAAAGTTAATAATTACGTACCTTTTGATTTGAAAACTGATTTAAGCGTTCTTACTGAGAAAGAAAAAAAAATGCTTCCTATTTTATTTGAAATAGCGGAAATTATGGATGATATTTTTTGGAAAGAATCTTTTGGTCTACCAAAAAATTAATAAAAATAAATTATGGTGTTTGGGACAGATTAGATGGAGATAAAGTTTTTGTGGAAGGAATTGGTTCTAAGCCAAAAGGTGCTAATTTTTATCCAAAAGATATGACAAAAGAAGAGTTTGAATCTTTTGCTGATAAAGGAAAAGATAGTCAATATAGCATTATTATAAGAAAAGAAGATGGCAGTTTAGAAAATGTTCCTTATCATAAGGCATTCGAAAATGAAATTAAAAAAGCAGTAATTTTGTTGAAGAGAGCTTCTGAACTTGCAGAAGATCCAGGTTTAAAAAAATATTTACAACTAAGAGCAAATGCACTTTTGACAGATGAATATTTTGAAAGCGATAAAGCTTGGATGGAGATGAAAAATAATACTATAGATTTTGTTGTTGGACCTATTGAAAATTATGAAGATGGTTTAATTGGTAGAAAAGCAGCGCATGAAGCTTTTATACTTATAAAAGATAAAAAATGGAGTGAACGTTTGAAAAAATATGGAAAAACTATTGCAATAAATTTGCCGAATGATGAGAGAATTCATCTCAGTTTAGGTAGCCGAAGATTACAATTAAAAAATACTATGCGAGCGAAATTTGATAATATTCTTCTGCCAATTTCTAAAGTTTTAATCTCGGAAGAGCAAAGAAAATATATAGATTTTGATGCATTCTTTTCAAATACGATGTTTCACGAAGTTGCTCACGGCTTGGGAATAAAAGAAACTATAAATGGAAAAGGAAAAGTTAGAGAAGTTTTAAAAGAAAAATATTCTACATTAGAAGAAGGAAAAGCGGATATACTTGGTCTTTATATGGTTACTAAGCTTGTTGAGATGAAAGAATTAGATAGCGATTTAATGACAAATTATGTTACTTTTATGGCTGGAATTTTTCGTTCTATTCGTTTTGGTGCGTCCAGTTCTCACGGGAAAGCTAATTTATTACGTTTTAATTTCTTCAAAGAAAAAGGTGCTTTTTTTAAAAAAGAAGACGGAACTTACAGTATTGATTTTGAAAAAATGCAATCTGCGATGAATGAATTATCAGTGATAATTTTAAAATTACAAGGAGATGGAGATTATGAAGCTGTTGCAAAATTGATGGAAGAAAAATGTAAAATAGATGCCGATTTACAAGCAGATTTAGATAAATTAAAAGATATTCCTGTAGATGTAGTTTTTAACCAAGGATTGAAAGTTATAGGTTTGTAAAATATAAATTTAAAATTTTCAAAAGCAAAATCACATTATGAGCAAAAAATATGTATTTTTTTGCTCATAATTATATTTTTTCAATATAATTATTAAAAAATTGACGATTTTTGAAAAAAATTTTTTTATTTTGAAAATAAAAATTATTGAAATTTTGGGCAAATTATGAAAAAAAAATTTTTTAAATTGGAGTTTTTTTTTAACCTCCAATTTTGATTCGAATGTTGTTTTTTTTTAAATGTTAAAATTTTGGACGAATTATGAAAAAATTTTTTTTATTTTAAAATTAAAAAAATATTAAAATTTTGGACGATTTTTGAAAAAAATTTTTTTATTTTGAACCTAAAAATTATTAAAATTTTGGACGATTTTTGAAAAAAAATTTTTTATTTTAAAAATAAAAATTATTAAAATTTTGGGCAAATTTTAAAAAAAAATTTTTTTAAATTGGAGGTTTTTGTTATAAAGTTTTTAAATATTTAATTTGCTATCAGTTTGAGATTAAAATAAAAAAAAAAAACAATTATTAAAAAATTGCCATACTTAATAATTGAATTAGTAGGAAAATATTTTGAAAAAAACATAAATTCTTCACAATTTTTTTATGAAAAAAAACTCACCATAAAAAGGTTCTATATCCAAATTTTTTTTTTCAAAAACTCGTAAAAATATTTACTTTTTTTGAAAAAATTTTTTTAAAATTTCAACAATTTTATTAATTTTTTTATCATCTAATTCATAAAATAAAGGTAGTCTGATTAAATTTTCCTCATAAAAATCAGCCATAAAAAGCGAATCTCCATCATATTTATTTTTATAAAATTGAGATTTATGAAGCGAAAGATAATGAAAAACTGCCATTATATTATTTTCTTTAAAATGTTTAAGAATTTTTGTTCTGTCGTTAAAATTATTACAAATAATATAAAACATATGAGCATTATTACTTGCATAATATGGAACTTTTCGTTTTTTTTGTATTTTATCTAAATTTTCCAGTTGTGCGTACAAAAATGCTGCTATCATATCCGAAGGCAAAAAAGAAGAACCAATATCAACCCATCCATATTTATCTACGTCTCCTCTAAAAAATTCTGCTCTATTAGTTCCTTTTTCCCAAATTATTTCTGCTCTTTTAATAAATTTTTCATCATTTATTATTAATAAACCTCCTTCTCCTGCTTGTATATTTTTTGTCTCGTGAAAAGAAAAAGTTCCAAAATGACCTATTGAACCAAGTGGTTTATTTTTATAATAACTATTTATAGCCTGAGCTGCATCTTCTATTACAAAAATATTGTGTTTTTTTGCAATACTCATAATTTTGTCCATATCACAAGACATTCCAGCATAATGAACAGGAACTATTGCTTTTGTTTTTTTTGTGATAAGATTTTCTATTTTATCGGCATCTATGTTTGGAGTATCTTTTTCGCTGTCAGCAAAAATAATTTTCGCTCCACGCAAAACAAAAGCATTTGCGGTAGAAACAAATGTAAATGAAGGCATAATTACTTCATCGCCTTCTTTTATATTTATTAAAATAGCAGCCATTTCTAAAGCATCTGTGCAAGATGTCGTCATAAGAGTTTTTTTAAAACCATAACGATTCTCAAAAAAATCATGACATTTTTTTGTAAAATTTCCATTTCCAGAGATATGATTATTATCATAAACAGCCTGAAAAATATAATGTGCCTCTTTTCCTGTGAGATAAGGTTTATTAAATTTTATCATAAAATTATTTTTTTAAATTTACTTTAATAAGAAACATATTTATTTTTTTATAATTTTTCTTCTGAATAAGTTCAAAATTATAATCTTTTTTCAAATGTTTTATAACATCATTATGCCAAAAAACTATATATTCATTTTCCATTACTTCTACTTTTTTTCTTATACTTCTAATTTCGATTTCATATCCTTTTTTTTCGTATAAAGTTTTATAAAAAATTGCATGTCCATGCCAATTAGTAATTAAAAAAGTTAATTTTTTTATATCTGAATTTTTTTCTTCTATCTCTTTAATAAAATGTCCGAATAATTCTTCGCCCCAGGTATTTTTTTCTGCAATATTTTTTTTTATTATCTTATCAACTGGATAATAAAAAATAGATAAAAATAACAAAATTGAAACAATTTTTCTTTTCCAATTTTTTATCTCTAAAAAATTTATAAAAGATTTTATAATGAAATAAATAGCTATGCCAACTATGAATGATAAATAAGGATAAGCAGGAGCTTCATACCAACCTATTTTTGTTTCTGAAGAAGAAAGTACCAATAAAAATACTAAAGAATTTACAAAACAAAAAATTATAAATTGTTTAAATTTTTTTAACTTTTTAATAAAAGGAAAACTCAAACCCAAGAAAATAAAAAATACCCAAGATTTAAAATGAGATGAATAAATCAGATCGAAATAATAGTTGTATTTTTCTTGATGTCCTTCATTAACCTCAAAAAATCTACCTCCCATTTCATTTTTCCATACCTGCATTAAATAACCTTCGTTCTGTGTTTCTCTTGCGATATAATAAGAAAATATAGAAATAAAAAATAATAAAATACAAAAATAAAAATGCTTATTAAGAAAAATAAGTTTTAATTTTTTTGTATAAAAAAGAAATAATAATAACCCAGGCATAAATAAAAGTCCAGCTACACTTTTAGTATAGACCGAAGCAATTAAAAATAAAGTGGAAAAATATAAATTTTTTATCTTTTTATCCTGTAAATATTTGTATAAAAATATCGCTGTGGCGAAAGTAAAAAAAACCAAAGAAGCATCTAAGTCAGCAGTTCTTGCAACGTGTCGTCTAATAATTCCTTCTGTTGTCCAAAAAACTAAGGCAGATAAAAAACCTATATATTTATTTTTAAACAAATATTTAGAAACATTTAGCATTAAAAAACCTACTCCTGTTATAGCAAGAGCTGACGGAATACGAAAAACCCATTCTTTTAAACCGAAAATTTTTAAACATATAACTTGCAACCAAGCAACTAATGGTGGTTGAGTTCCCCACATTTCTGGTTTCCCATTGAAATATTTTATCAAGTAATCACCATTATAAAACATCTCCAAAGCATTATTAACATAAACAGATTCATCCCACATTCTGATGGCAGTTCGACCAATGTGATTGAATATCAAAGCATAAGAGAATATTAATAATAATATTTCTAAAAAGAAATAATTATTTCTTTTTAATATTAAAAATATTTTTTTGTCCATTTCTTTTACAACCAAAAATGATAAATATATTCTGTTTTAGAAATTTTATAGCCAGAATTTTCATAAAATTTACAAGCATTAATATTATCTTTCTGAGTAACAACCTGTAATTTTTTGAAATTATTTTCAATAGCCCAATTTTCTGCAGATAAAATTAGTTTTTTTCCTATCCCTTTTCCTCTAAAATTCTCATTTACCGCAATAATTCCTATATCGGCTATATTATTTTTTTCGCCCAAAGTAACCATAGCTATAATTTTATTTTTATAATTGTAAACTAAAACATCTTTTGCAATGCTTTTATTTACAGAATTAATTATCCAATTTTTATAAAGCTCTTCGAACTTATATTTTTTAATATTTTCATCTATATTAAAACGTGAATAAATACCTGCATCAATTGCAAGTTTTATTAAATCATTTGTCGGATAATTTAATTTGTATTTAACAATTTCAGATGATAAAATATCTCTTTTGGACATTGTTTTTAAATAAGTAACTTTTTTATCTAAAATTTTTCCATTATATTTTTTTAAAATTTTATCAAAAGAATTACGCTCTTTTTTCGAAAAAAAATAAACTAAATTATATTTTTTTGATTTTAATATTTCTAAAATTTCATTTACTTCTTCGTTAAGTAAATTATTAATGTCTGTAATTTTTGCAATTTTTTTTTGAAAAAAATTGCTGTCCCATTCTAAAAAAGAATAATTTTCCATAAAAATTTCTTAAAAATTAATTTTTTCTTCAATAATAAAATTTGGTCTATCTTTTACTCTTTCGAAAATTTTTCCTATGTAAATACCAAGAACTCCCATTATTAAAATAATTATTCCAGATAAAAGCCATATTGAAATAATTAAACTTGCATATCCCATCACAACTATTTCTCCTTTTAAATATTTTATTAAAAAATAAATTGCAAATAAAACTGAACAAAGAACAATAAAAAAACCAAATTTCACAAATAATTTTAAAGGTTTTGTAGAAAAAGTTTTGCTGTGTTCTACAAAAATTTTTGTTTTTTTAAAACCAACCCACTGAGTCATAGTTGGAAAATATTTAATACTATCTTTCATACTTAAAATTGCATTTATAACTTTTTTATTATAAATACCAAAATTAGCAACAGAGCTATCTTGTTCTGTTCCAGTCAGATAAGCAAAAATCTTATAAAATAATTTTGAAAGAACAATTTTGAAAAATTTGTCTTTTCTATTTTTTCTTTTAGCAAATACAATTTCAAAACCTTCTTTTGTTTTATTATATAATTTAATTATTTCTTCCGGTTTATCTTGTAAATCTCCATCCATAACAATTACCCAATCTCCAGAAGAGTAATTAAGTCCAGCATTAATTGCATAATGTTGTCCAAAATTTCTGGAAAAATTTATTGCTTTTACTCTATCATCTTTTTTTGATAATTCTGTTATAATTTCCCAATCATTTTCTGGACTTGCATCATTTACATAAATAATTTCAAAATCATGAAGAGTTTTTGTCAATGTTTTAACAAGACGTTCATAAAGTTCGTTCAAAAAATAACTACATTTATAAGTTGGTATTACTACAGAAAATTTCATTTTATAAAAAATAAATTTTTGTAAAAAACGTTTTTTTTAATAAAAAAAAATAATTTTTTGAAAAAATTAAAATTTTGGACGAATTTTGAAAAAAAAATGCCAATTTTTTACGAATTTTAAAATTAAAAAAATTTTTTTAGAAAAACACCAATTCTTTAATGAATTTTATAATTAAAAAAATTTTTTTCAAAAAAGCACCAATTTTTTTATGAATTTAAATTTTGAAATTAAAAAGTTCTTTATTAAATTTTTTTATTTTTTTTATAAATAATTATTATTATTTTTATAATATGGTTATAAAAAAATATTTTTTATGAGGAAAAAAATTATAATATTTACAATATTCAGTTTTTTTAACAATTATCTTTTTTCTGCGGAAAAAGATAATTTTAGTGATAAAATCAATTCCATTTTTGAGCCTATTGTTAAATTTATGTCATCTTTTATACTTTTTGATATTCTTCCATTTCTTGGCATAGAATCAAATGCAAAATTACCTGTGGTCGTTGTTTGGTTAGTTCTTGGGGCAGTTTTTTTTACTATAAAAATGAAGTTTATTAATATAAAAGGTTTTATGCATGCTATAGATTTAGTAAGAGGAAAATATGATAATCCAAAAGATAAAGGTGAAGTGTCTCATTTTCAAGCTCTTGCAACAGCACTTTCTGCGACAGTCGGTTTAGGAAATATTGCGGGAGTTGCAATTGCAATTAGCATAGGTGGACCCGGAGCAACTTTCTGGATGATAGTTGCAGGTTTTCTTGGAATGTCATCAAAGTTTGTGGAAGTAACTCTCGGTGTAAAATATAGAATTACAAATGAACTTGGAGATATTGCTGGTGGTCCTATGTATTATCTAAGCGAAGGACTTAGAAAAAAAAATATGGCTTGGTTGGGCAAAATTTTAGCTTTTGTTTTTGCAATTTTAATAATTGGTGGTTCTTTTGGCGGAGGAAATATGTTTCAAGCAAACCAATCTTTTCAAATACTTGCTTCTAAATTTCCAGCAATTAGTGATTACGGTTTTGTTTTTGGAATTATACTTGCGTTTTTAGTTGGAATTGTAATAATTGGTGGAATAAAAAGCATAGCAAAAGTTACAGAAAAAATTGTTCCATTTATGGCAGTTTTTTATGTTTTAACAGCATCTGTAATTATTTTTATGAATATTAGCGAAGTTCCGAAAGTTTTTGTTTTCACATTCAGCAGTGAAAACAGAAGAACCAGTTAGTGAAGGAATAGTAGCTTTACTTGAACCTTTTATTGATACTATTGTTATTTGTACGATGACAGCTCTTGTAATTATTTTTACTGGTTTTCATGATAATCCAGATAGTTTAAAAGGTGTAGATTTAACTTCACAGGCTTTTGCGAGTGTATTTTCTTGGTTTCCGAATTTATTAATTGTTGCGATTTTTTTATTTGCTTTTTCATCTATGATTTCGTGGTCTTATTATGGTTTAAAAGCTTTTAATTATTTGTTTGCTGGAAAAATTATAAAAAATAGAAAAATAACAACTAATATTTATTATGTAATATTTTTATTATTTGTTGTTGTTGGTTCTTCTTCGTCCTTAGAAGCTGTTATGGATTTTTCTGATATGATGGTTTTAGCAATGGCTTTTCCTAATATTCTTGGTCTGATATTTTTATCTACCGAAGTAAAAAAAGATATGAAAAAATATTTTTCTAAAATAAAAAGTGGTGAAATAAAAAAGTTCGAAAAATAATTTTTTTAAAAAATTGCTGTTTTTTTAATATTTTAAATTAATTTTCTTCCTTTTCAAATTTTAAATAAGGAAAGAAAACTGGAGCAAAATTTTGAAAATGTTTATATAAAAAAGCATTTTCACTTTGTTTTTTTGGTAAGACATCTAATTTATTAAAAAAAATAGCAAAAATACTGATAAAAAAAGAATATTTTATAAAAGACAATATAGAGGCAAAAACACGATTTACGGTTGTAAATTTTTTATCTTTTGTCATTGCTTGTATAATATTTGATAACATAAATGTCCCAAGTAAAACTAATATGAAAGTAATAGCAAAAGCAATTACAAGAATAGTACTGTTCGCATCTTCTAAACCTTGTTGTTTTTTTATAAAAATAAGAATAAAACTTTTTAATCTTACAGAAAGCCAAATTCCTGAAATCAAAGCACTTAGGGAAATAATTTGTATAATAAAACCACGTTTCCAACCCATAAATAGAGACCATATAATCATTACAAATATAATTATATCTACATAAGTTATTCCAATATTTAAAAGAGTAGAACTTAAAGCATCTAATTTATCACCTAAATTTTCCATTTAAAAAAAAATTTTTTCAAAAATAATATTATTTTTGAAAAAAAATATTTAAAAAATTTTTTATTTTTGTAAAAAAATTAATTAAAGAAATTAAAAATGTTAAAGACTTTTTCAAAAGGTGGCGTACATCCTCCTGAAAATAAACTCTCTGAAAGTATTGCTATAAAAATTCTTGCTCTTCCAAAAACTGTTTCTATTCCAATATCTCAACATATTGGTTCGCCTGCAACTGTTATAGTTAAAAGACGAGAAAAGGTAAAAGTTGGTCAAATTATTGCTAAAACATCTGGTTTTATTTCTGCAAATATTCACAGTTCTGTTTCTGGAACTGTTACTAAAATAGATAAAGTTATGGACGGTACTGGTTATAAAAATACGTCTATAATTATCAAAGTAGCAGGTGATGATTGGATGGAAAATATTGATAAAAGCCAAGAATTAAAAAAAGATATTACATTAAATAGTCAGCAAATTATAGATAAAGTTTTAGATTGCGGAATTGTTGGTCTCGGAGGAGCAACTTTTCCATCTCACGTAAAGTTATCCATTCCAAAAGGACAAAAAGCTGATGTTCTAATCATAAACGGTGTAGAATGTGAGCCTTATTTAACAGCAGACCACAGACTTATGTTAGAAAAAGGTGAAGAAATGATGGTTGGAATAGAAATTTTAAAAAAGGCTTTAAATGTAAAACGTGCTATTATTGGAATAGAAAATAATAAAAAAGATGCCATTTCGCACATAGAAAAATTATGTAAAAATTATGATGGTTCAGAAGTTGTTTCTTTGCAAGTAAAATATCCTCAGGGTGGAGAAAAACAATTAATTAAAGCTGTAATTAATAGAGAGGTTCCTTCCGGTGGCTTACCTATTCATGTTGGTGCTGTTGTACATAATGTTGGAACTGCTTTTGCTGTTTATGAAGCAATACAAAAAAATAAACCTCTTATAGAAAGAGTTGTAACGGTTACAGGAACGCCTCTAAAAAAAACATATAATTTTATGGCTCGAATAGGAGTTTCATTAGAAGAAATTATAGAAGCATCAGGTGGAATGCCAGAGGATACAGGCAAAATAATTAGCGGTGGTCCAATGATGGGAAAAGCATTAAATACAATAGATGTACCGATGACAAAAGGAACATCTGGAGTTTTATTAATTCCTAAAAAAGATGCAAAAAGGAGAAAAATAGAAGTTTGCATACGTTGTGCTAAATGTGTTTCTGTTTGTCCTATGGGTTTAGAACCTTATTTATTAATGACTTTGACAGAAAAAAAAATGTTCGAGAATTTAGAAGAAGAAAAAACTATGGACTGCATAGAATGCGGTTCTTGTTCTTATATTTGTCCTTCAAATCGTCCATTGTTAGATTATATAAGATTAGGAAAATTAGAAGTTGGAAAAATTATGAGTAAAGAAAATAATTTTTAAATAGGAAAATTTTAAAAATTCAAAATTCAAAAAATTTTGAATTTTTTTATAAAATATTAAAATAAATTCATAAAAAATTGACATTTTATAAAAAAAAATTATTTAAAAAATTATTTAATTATTAATAATAAAAAAAAATTATTTATGAAAAAAGCATTAAAAATATTAAAATTTTCACGAATTTTGAAAAAAATTTTTTTTTATTTTTAAATTAAAAAATATTAAAATTTTGGATAAATTTTGAAAAAAATTTTTTTTATTTTAAAATTAAAAATATTAAAATTTTCACGAATTTTGAAAAAATTTTTTTTTAATTTAAAATTAAAAATATTAAAATTTTCACGAATTTTGAAAAAAAATTTTTTATTTTAAAATTAAAAATATTAAAATTTTCACGAATTTTGAAAAAAATTTTTTTATTTTAAAATTAAAAATATTAAAATTTTCACGAATTTTGAAAAAAATTTTTTTATTTTAAAATTAAAAAATATTAAAATTTTCACGAATTTTGAAAAAAATTT
>NBLL01000118.1 GCA_002084355.1 Bacteroidetes bacterium 4572_128
TTCCAAAAAACGCCAAAATTTTACGATTTTTTATTTGAATTTAAAAAAAATTTTTTCCAAAAAACGCCAAAATTTTACGATTTTTTATTTGAATTTTAAAAAAATTTTTTCCAAAAAACGCCAAAATTTTACGATTTTTTTATTTGAATTTTAAAAAAAATTTTTTTCCAAAAAACGCCAAAATTTTACGATTTTTTTATTTGAATTTTATTTAAAAAAACTTTTTTCCAAAAAACGCCAAAATTTTACGATTTTTTTTATTTGAATTTAAAAAAATTTTTTTTTCAAAAAACACCAAAATTTTACGAATTTTTTATTTGAATTAAAAAAAAAATTTTTCCAAAAAACGCCAAAATTTTACGATTTTTTTATTTGAATTAAAAAAAAATTTTTTCCAAAAAACGCCAAAATTTTACGATTTTTTATTTGAATTTTAAAAAATTTTTTTCCAAAAAACGCCAAAATTTTACGATTTTTTATTTGAATTAAAAAAAAATTTTTTCCAAAAAACGCCAAAATTTTAATGTTTTTTTATTTTCAAAAAAAAAAATTTTTTTTTATTGAAAAAACATTTTTTTTTTAATTTTGAATAAATTTAAAAAATTAAAATTGATTTTTATGTTGAAAAAACTTAGCGATTTATAATATTCTTTAATAGGAAAACAGAATAAAAAAAAGAGATTAGTTCTTGCAGTAGCAGATGATCATCATGCATTAGATGCAGTTTACAATGCTTATAAAAAAAGTATAGTAGATTTAATTCTTGTTGGGAATTATGAGGAGATTAAAAATTTATCTGAAAAATATTCTTATGATTTGTCATCTTTTGAAATTATTGATGAATCAAATAAGAAAAAAGCAACTCAAATTGCTGTTCAAATTGTAAATTCAAAAAGAGCAGATATTTTGATGAAAGGAAATGTTGCAACAGGGATTTTTCTTGGTGGTGTTTTAAATAAAGAATGGGGACTGACTGGCGGAAAGAAATCTTTATTATCTCATTATTCTATTTTTGAAATTCCAAATTATCATAAATTATTGTCTTTGACAGATGTAGCAATGAATATTGCTCCAGACTTAAAAGAGAAAATCGGAATTATAAATAATTCTGTAAATTTTATGAATAAAATTTCTATAGAAAATCCTAAAGTTGCGATGATTGGAGCAGTTGAAACTGTTAATTCAAAAATGCAAGCAACTGTAGATGCCGCTTTGATTGCAAAAATGAATCAAAGAAATCAAATTAAAGTAATGTTGCAGGAGATGCTGATCTTTTAGTTTTTCCTAATATAGAATCAGGAAATGTTATTTATAAAGCATTAAGTTATTTTGCTAATTCTAAATTAGCGGCTGTAATTCTTGGTGCTTCTGCTCCTATAGTTTTGACTTCTCGTTCTGATTCTGAAGAGGCAAAACTAAATAGTATATTACTTGCAGCTGTTTCCAAATAATTTTTTAAAATTTAAAAATAATGAAAGATAAAATTACAATACTTGCTATTAATCCAGGTTCAACAAGCACAAAAATTGCTGTTTATAGCAATGGGCAAACAGTTTATTTGAGGAATATTAAGCACAGTACAGAAGAAATAAATAAATTTGAATTTATTACTGACCAGTATGAATTTCGTAAAAATATTATTTTAAATGAACTAAAAGATGCTGATATAAATATTAATTTTATAGATGCGATAGTTGGAAGAGGGGGACTTGTAAAACCTATAGAATCTGGTATTTACGAGGTGAACGAAGAAATGAAAAAAGATTTGTTTGTAGGAATTTTAGGAAAACATGCAAGTAATCTTGGTGGTTTAATAGCAGACGACATAGCAAAATCTTTACCAAATACTAAGGCTTATATTGCTGATCCAGTTGTTGTCGATGAATTTTGTGAATTAGCGAGAGTTTCTGGACATCCAGAATTTGAAAGAAAATCTATTTTTCACGCTTTAAATCAAAAAGCGATAGCAAAACAATATGCCAAATCTACTATGAAAAAATATGAAGATTTGAACTTAATTGTTGCACATCTTGGAGGTGGAATAAGTGTTGGTGCTCATAAAAAAGGCAGAGTTATAGATGTTAATCAAGCATTAAATGGTGAAGGTCCATTTTCTCCAGAAAGATCCGGAACACTTCCTGTGGGTGATTTAGTAGAAATGTGTTTTTCAAAAAAATACACGAAAACAGAAATAAAAAAAATGATCACTGGAAAAGGTGGATTTGTTGCATATTTTGGAACTAATGATGCCTACAAAATTGAACAAAAAGCCATAGATGAAAATGATAAAAAAGCAAAATTTTATTATGATGCTATGGCTTTTCAAATTGCAAAAGAAATTGGTGCGATGAGTACTGTTTTAAAAGGAGAAGTTGATGGAATTTTAATTACAGGAGGTTTGGCACACAGCAAATTACTTGTAAATGAAATTATGAAAAGAGTATATAAAATTGCTCCAAAATTACACTTAAAATTTAACGAAAATTGATATAAAAATTTAATAAAAATAAAATTTATTGAAATTAAAATTTTTTTCAATAAATTTTCTAATTTTGCAAAAAAAATAAAATAAAATGGGCAATTTAGTTGCAATAGTTGGAAGACCAAATGTTGGTAAATCGACTTTTTTTAATAGGTTAACAGGTCAAAAAAAAGCAATCGTTCACGAAAGTAGCGGAGTAACAAGAGATAGACATTATGGAAAATCTTTCTGGAACGGAATAGATTTTTCTGTTGTTGATACCGGAGGTTATATAAATAATTCAGAAGATATTTTTGAAAAAGAAATAAAAAAACAGGTGGTTCTGGCAATAGAAGAAGCGGACATTATTTTATTTCTTGTGGATGTTTTTTCTGGAGTAACAATTTCTGACGAAGAAGTTGCAAATATTTTGCGAAAAAGCAAGAAAAAAGTTTTTCTTGTTGTAAATAAAACAGATAATAACAAACTTTTGATGGATGCCGATTTATTAGATGAGGTTGTAGATTCTTTTATCAAAGAAAATGAAGAAGAAGAAATTGACATTCCAAAATTTGCAATTGTTGGTCGTCCAAATGTTGGTAAATCATCTTTGATTAATGCTTTAATAGGAGAAGAACGAAATATTGTAACTAAAATTTCCGGAACAACACGAGACACAATAAACACTCCTTATAATAAATTTGGACATAATTTTATTCTTGTGGATACAGCAGGAGTTAGGAAAAAAAATAAAGTTAATGAAGATGTAGAATTTTATTCTGTCATTCGTTCTATACGTGCAATAGAAAGTTCTGATGTTTGTTTATTGATGATAGATGCAACTCATGGAGTTGAGTCTCAGGACGTAAATATTTTTGAAATAATAAGAAAAAATCATAAAGGTGTAGTTGTAATAATAAATAAGTGGGATTTAGTAGAAGAAAAAGAAACAAACACAGCAAAAAATTATCAAGAGGAAATTTTAAAAAAATTTGCTCCTTTTGTTGATATTCCGATTATTTTTGCTTCTGTAAAAAATAAACAAAGAGTTTTAAAAAGTTTAGATGAAGCTATAGGAGTTTATAAAAACAGGAAACAAAAAATTTCTACTTCCAAATTAAATGAAGTTATGTTACCCTTGATTGATGCGGTAAAACCTCCGTCTTTGAAAGGGAAATTTGTAAAAATTAAATATGTAACGCAATTACCAACTCACGCACCAAATTTTGCGTTTTTTTGTAATTTACCGCAATATATTAAAGAATCTTATAAACGTTATCTTGAAAATTCTTTGCGAAAAAAATTTAATTTTACTGGAGTTCCAATTAATATTTTTATGAGAAAAAAATAAATTTAAATGATTGATGACATTTCAATTTTGTATGAAGATAATCATATTATAGCAGTAAATAAAAAAACTTCTGACATTGTTCAATCCGACAAAACTAATGATTTAAGTTTGTCGAAAAAGCTAAAAATCTTCATAAAAAAAAAATATTTTAAAAAAGGCAATGTTTTTTTAGGAATTGTTCATCGCATAGATAGACCTGTTAGTGGTGTGGTTTTATTTGCAAAAACATCTAAATCTCTTAGTCGCTTGAATAAATTATTTAAAGAAAGAGATATTGAAAAAACATATTTCGCTTTGGTAAAAAAATGTCCAAAAAAAGAAGAGGGAACTTTAAAACATTTTATTTACAGAAATAGAAAACAAAATAAATCATATTCTTATGATAAAGAAATTGCTAATTCCAAATTAGCAATAATGCATTATTATGTAAAAAAAAAAATAAAAAATAAATTTCTATTGGAAATAAATTTGGAAACAGGACGGCATCATCAAATTAGAAGTCAATTATCTAAAATTGGTTCGCCAATTATTGGTGATGTAAAATATGGTTTTTCTTTTCCAAATAAAAATCTTGGAATATCTTTGCATTCTAAAAGAATAAAATTTATACATCCAGTTAAAAAAGAAGAAATTGAAATTATTGCAAATTTGCCAAAAAATTTTTTTTAATTTAAAATAAAAAAAAATTAAAATTTTCACGTTTTTGAAAAAAATTTTTTTTATTTTAAATTTAAAAAATATTAAAATTTTGGACAAATTTTGAAAAATTTTTTTTTATTTTGAAATTAAAAAATCTTAAAATTTTGTACGAATTTTGAAAAAATTTTTTTTTATTTTGATTTAAAAAATATTAAAATTTTGTACGAATATTGAAAAAATTTTTTTTTATTTTGATTTAAAAAATTTTAAAATTTTGTACGAATTTTGAAAAATTTTTTTTTTTAATTTGAAATTAAAAAATTTAAAATTTTTACGATTTTTTGAAAAAAAATTTTTTTTTATTTTGAAATTAAAACATTAAAAAAAATATAATGGAAAAATTAAGAAAGAATAAATTAAGAGTATTGATTTTTGGAATTATTGCATTTGCAATCAACCTTAACAGTAATGCTCAAAATTTATCTTCAAGTATAAATGAAAATACTGTTGAATTTATTGAAATCCCAAGCGATGGAGTAGATATTGCCACTTTTGCACTGGGAAAAACAGAAGTAACTAATCAACAATATGTAGAATTTTTGAATTCTGCAATGGGAGATGGTTTAATTACTGTTGTTGATGAAAGTCCCACCGTTATGATGATTTATGATAATGAAGGAAATCAGCTTATAAATATATTAGGCTCCAGAGTGGTTAAAGATCATGATAATAATGGTGTTTATCAATTATGGGAGATGGAAAATCCATTAAACAGATGTATGATTGATTATAACATTGGTACGAATTTATTTAGTGTAATAGATCCTAATGAAGTTGAATGGGAAATTTATTTTGATAATACAATTTATCCGAATGTTGTGGATCATATTACAGATTGGTGTGAATTTCATGATTTTTGGTCTGAAGGTAATGTGTTAAATTTAGACATTACAGATATTGTTATTTTTTTAAAAACAGAAGTATATGTAGGTGGAGATCTTGCTAATGGAGAAGTTAGAACAGATATAACTTTTGCAGGACAATTAGATATGGATTGCGAATTACCTACACTTGAAGAAGTGAAACATTGGCCTGTTAATCATATTCGATACTATGGAGCAAAAGCATTTGCTGATTATTATGAGTATCTTCTTCCATCAATAGAAGAATTGAGATGGTCAGGAAAAGGAGGTTACCCAAACAGGCAATTTGCAACTGATGATGGTATAATAAGTGATGAAAATACCGTTTATAATGGTGGATATGATAAAAGTGACGGAAAACACAAAGGTCATGCTCAGGTTGTTGCTTATTTCAACTCAAAACCAAATCCTTATGGGGTATATGATTTAGGAGGAAATGTTACTGAGTGGACAAGAACTGCAAATAATGACCCTGCTTATAATGCTAGAGATATGTCAGGAGGTAATCCAGCAATGATTAAAATTGATGGTGCATGGCCACGACCTGACGAATTTTGTGAAATTACTTCTTGTACTTATACAAATTTGAATAGAGGGAATGATCATTTTGGATTTAGGGTAAGCAAAATTATACCATCAACAAGAATATATAACACAGTAGATAATAAAACACTAATAAATATTTTCCCAAATCCAACAACAAGTGATATTTATATTAATTTAGGTAAAAAAGAAAAGGATTTAAAAATAATATTAAGTAATAATTTAGGTCAAATAGTATTAATTAAAGAATTTAAAGAAGTCAATATTCTTAGTCTTAACATTGATAGACCAGCAGGAGTTTATTTTCTGAAAATTGCTGTAAATGGTAAAGAAAGTAAAACTATGAAAATATTGAAAAAATAAGGATTTTACTAATAATTAGCATAATCCTAAAATATTAGAAAATATCCATGCGATGCGGTGTTTTTACCGCACATTATTAAATTTAAATATTAAAATTTTGGACGTTTTTTGAAAAAAATTTTTTTTTATTTTTAAATTAAAAAATATTGAAATTTTGGACGTTTTTTGAAAAAAAAATTTTTTATTTTTAAATTAAAAAATATTGAAATTTTGGACGATTTTTTAATTTTTTTTTTTTTAATTTCAAAATAAAAAATATTAAAATTTTGGACGTTTTTTGAAAAAAAATTTTTTTTATTTTTAAATTAAAAAATATTAAAATTTTGGACGTTTTTTGAAAAAAAATTTTTTTTTGAAAAAATTTTTTTGAAATTTAAATTATTAAAATTTTGGACGAATTTTGAAAAAATTTTTTTTTTTTGAAATTAAAATTATTAAAATTTTGGACGAATTTTGAAAAAATTTTTTTTTTGAAATTTAAATTATTAAAATTTTGGACGAATTTTGAAAAATTTTTTTTTTTTGAATTTAAAATTATTAAAATTTTGGACGAATTTGAAAAAATTTTTTTTTTTTGAATTTAAAATTATTAAAATTTTGGACGAATTTGAAAAAAATTTTTTTTTTGAAATTAAAATTATTAAAATTTTGGACG
This sequence comes from Bacteroidetes bacterium 4572_128, assembly GCA_002084355.1. Taxonomy (GTDB): domain Bacteria; phylum Bacteroidota; class Bacteroidia; order Bacteroidales; family 4572-128; genus 4572-128. The sequence continues at coordinate 6,936 of NBLL01000118.1, forward strand.
AATTTGAAAAAATTTTTTTTTTTTGAATTTAAAATTATTAAAATTTTGGACGAATTTGAAAAAAAATTTTTTTTTTGAAATTAAAATTATTAAAATTTTGGACGAATTTTGAAAAAATTTTTTTTTTGAATTTAAAATTATTAAAATTTTGGACGAATTTTGAAAAAAATTTTTTTTTTGAATTTAAAATTATTAAAATTTTGGACGAATTTGAAAAAAATTTTTTTTTTGAATTTAAAATTATTAAAATTTTGGACGAATTTGAAAAAAATTTTTTTTTTTGAAATTAAAATTATTAAAATTTTGGACGAATTTGAAAAAATTTTTTTTTTTTGAATTTAAAATTATTAAAATTTTAGACGAATTTGAAAAAATTTTTTTTTTTTGAAAAATTTTTTTTTTGAATTTAAAATTATTAAAATTTTGGACGAATTTGAAAAAAATTTTTTTTTTTGAATTTAAAATTATTAAAATTTTGGACGAA
>NBLL01000004.1 GCA_002084355.1 Bacteroidetes bacterium 4572_128
GTTAAAATTTTGGGTGAATTTGAAAATTTTTTTTATAAAAAAAAGAATTATTGCGTAACGCCAGTTTTTTTATTTAAAATAAATTAAAAATATTAATATTTTTATATTTAATCTATTCATAAAATTTAGTTAAAATAATATCATTTTTAATTTTTCCGGAAGAATTTAACAGAATAAACCCTGATTTTTCTGCAGGAATTAAAAAAGGATTTTTGTCATTTTTTTTTGTTGCAAAAACTTTTTCTTTCATTTTTCCACCTTGATAATTTATTGTTAGCATCCAAATATCATTTTCATTTTCTTTATTTTCTGTGGTTCCAGAAATAAGAATTTCATTGTTTTTTATAAAAATAACTGAATTGGCAATATCTTTTTTCCCATCTTTATCATAAACTTTTTTCCATCTTATATTTCCATTTTTATCTAATTTCGTAATCAAAAAATCATTTTCTTTTTCTCCCACTAAAAAGAATATGTTTTTTTTAATTAAAAAATCATTTGTTTTTTCATTTAAATTTATGTCAAAAATTATTTTTCCTTTTTCGTCTAATTTTATTAAATTTTTTTCACATAAAATAAAAAAATTATTTTCAAAAATTTTCAATTTTTTTGCAATTCCTAAGTTTTCAAAATTTTTTTCCCAAATTATTTCACCGTCATTTTCTAATTTAGAAACTTTTGTAATTTTTTCATTATTAGATAATAAAATTATTTTATTATATTTAGTAATTTTTATATCAACAGAATGACCATTTTCAAAAATTTTTTCAAAAATCATTTCTCCTTTTTGATTTAATTTTGTTATCCATATTTTTCCATTTTTTTCACCTGCGGTAAAAACTTCATTATTCTTTTCGCAAATAGAGAAAATTTTATTCTCGTCATTTTCTTCGAAAATTCTGTCCCAAATTAAATTAGCATCTTTATTTAATTTTATCACCCAAGAATTTGTTTTATTTTCTTCTTGTATATTACAAGATAACAAAATGTCATTTTTAGAATTTTTTGAAATAAAACTTGCTACTTCATTTTTTCTTTCTTTATCAAAAATTTTCATCCAAGTATTTTTCACTAAATTTTTTTCTTTTTTAGCTAATTTTTTTGAAAGCAAATTTGCTTTAAAATTAAAAGCAGCTTTATATTTTTTTCCTTGTGGATTTATTTTCATATAATCATTAAAAGATGCCGCAGTATTACTACTTTTTGCTGGCTCGTATGCGAGTTTTTCTTTTAATTTTTTAACTTCATTAATTTGAACAGCTTTCGGATAAGTATCTATAAAAAAATTATAAGATTTTATAGTATGTATATTTTTTGCTTTTTCAAAAGCTAATTCATTACGTAGTTTTTTTGCGAGATTTACCTGTTTTGCTTCTATATATTTTTTTATAAAATCATTATAAGAATTAATAGAATTAATTTGTTTTACTTCATTAAAAGCTAATTTATCTCTCAAAATTTTTGCTTTCATTATTTCATTTGCTTCTGGATATTTATCTATAAATTCTTGATAAGAATTTATAGAATTATATAATTTCGCATTTTCAAAAACCAATTTATTTCGTAATTTTTTCGCTAGAAAAATTTGTGGTGCTTCGGTATAATTTTTTAGAAACTCATTATATGATTTTTCATTATGAATTTTTTTTGCTTTTTCAAAAGCCAATTTGTACATTTGTGTCTTTGCTTCTTCAATTTTATCAAAACTTTTATATTTTTTTACAAATTTATCATAAGCTTCTATAGTATTATGACTTTTTACTGTTAAATAATCTTTAGAAGCTCTAATATTTAAAATATCTTGATAATATTTTGAATCCAAACAATTTGTAAGAAATTTTTCCATTATACGACGTTTATTTTCTTTTATAATAAATTCATATAATTTATTATCAATATCGTTTTTTGTATCTTGAATTATAGTTTCACTAACATAATCTTTGATTTTTCTTTTATTAATTTTATTAAGTTTTTCAAAATTTTCTTCTGCTATTTTTATCATTTCATAAGATTTGAAAAGGTCATTCTTTTCATATTCTAAAACAGAGTAAACTTGTGCAATTCCAAGAGATGCCGATACATCTTCTGGTTCTTTTGCGAGAATTTTTGAAAAAATTTTTTCTGATTTTAAATATTTCTTTTTTTTTAAGAATTTAAAACCACGAGTTTTGTCTTGTGAAAAAGTATTAATAGAAAAAAAAATTAACAAAATTGCAATTGAATAAATATTTTTCATAATTTAATTTTTTGCAAATATTAAAAAAAAATATAATTTTTGTAAAAAAAAAAAATTTAATATTTTTGTAAAAAATTAAAATATAAAAATGAACATTTTAGAAAATTTACCAAAAAATGTAGAAGAAGCTTTCGAAAAGGTTTTGAAAAATTCAGATAAGAATTTGCTTTATTTTACTTATACGTCATTTTTATTTTCTAATATTTTAGGATTAATTTACGGTAGATTTACTTTATCTATTTGGGTTTCCATTTTTTTAACGATTTCTTTTATTTTTATTCAAAAGTTTTTTGAAAGTCGTTTTATAAAAAATGTTTTAATTTCACCATTATGGGGTGCTTGGGTTGTTTTAATTATTTCTATTTCTGGAGGTTTATTAGAAATGCAATTTTTATATTTTATTTATCTATTTATTTTGATTATTTATAGAAGTAAAATTATTATAATTATTGGCTCTTCCATGACTATTTTTTATAATACAATAATTTATCTTTTTATTTTAAATGATTTTCAATTCAGTAATTTTATAAAAAACAATTTCTTAAATTCAGAAAATTTAAGTTATGAGAACTATTTTTGGACTTCATTTTGGTATATTATTGCAGCTTTTGTAGCTATTTGGTTATCAGAAATGTTAAAAAAAAGAACTGTAAATAATTTGTTAATTTCTTACAAACAAGAAAGAGAATTAAAACTCTTTGAAAAAAATAAATGTTTTGCAGAAGAAATTTCTAATGGTAATTTTTCTTTTAATTATAAAGAAGATAAAAAAGATGAACTTGGCAAAACCTTAAACAGTATGCGAAAGAATCTCAATTTTGTTTTGGAAAAAGAAAAAAAAGAAAAAGTTATTAATGAATTTATTAATAAGGGTGTAAAAAAAATTAATTCTATTTTACGTATGAATTATAATAATTTAGAAGAATTTTCTTATAAAGTTATTAGTGAATTAATTCATTATTTAAAAGCAAATCAAGGGGCGATTTTTATAGTAGAGGACAAAAATCCAGATGATATTTATTTATTGGAGAAGGTTTAATAGGAACGATGTATTTAGAAAAAAAATTTATTTATCTGACCGAAATACCAAAAAATTATATTAAAATAAAATCTGGTATCGGAAAAGCGTCTCCACGCGCTCTTGTTGTTTCCCCTCTTATTCACAATAAAGAAATTATTGGGATTTTAGAAATTGCTTCTTTCGATAAATTTACAAAACAAGAAATAAAATTAATTAAATTAGTTTCTGAATATATTGCAGCAGCAATTATTTCTACGAAAATAAAACAAAAAACAGAAAAATTATTGATAAAATCAAATAAATTAACAGAAGAGATGCAAGAAAAAGAAGAAGAATTGAGGCAAAATATGGAAGAATTAGAAACAACTCAGGAAGAAAGTCAAAGAGTTATTGATTATTTAAGTGATATTTTGAAAAAAAATAATATTAAATATAAAAAAGAATTTTTTTTATAGGAAATTTAAATTAAAAAGATTTAAATATTTTTTTATTTAAATCTTTTTAATAAAAATTATTAGAATTTTTCTATGTGTATTTGTCCATTTTGATTTTTTTTATGAATAAGAAAATTTTCATAAATTAAAATCTCCGACATATTTTCTATCATATTTGGGTTTCCGCAAAGAAAAATATGTGTATTTTCTGGAGTTGGAATATAATTTAAACATTTTAAAAATACTTTATCTTTCCAAATATCTTGCAAAAAACGCCTTTCTCCGTTCCATTTTGCTTTTTCTTTTTCTGCGTCAATAATTGTAGGAATATATTTTACATTACTTGAAATATTTTCTAATAATTCTAATTCTGACCTGTAACCTAAATCCCAAGAATTTGATGCTCCGTGAATAACTGTAATTTTCCTATTTTTATTCATGGCATCACTTCTCAACATGCTTATATAAGGAGCAACTCCAGTTCCAGTAGCTATCAAAACAATATTTTTACTTTTATCTACTTTATCTAAAGTAAACATTCCTGTAAATTTTTTACCTACACCAATTTTATCTCCAATATTCAAATTAAATAATCTCGGTGTCAAAGCACCAGAGCGAACAATACTAATATAAAATTCTAAATATTCTTTGTTTTTGGAAGAAGAAGAAACAGAATATGCTCTTCTAATTAATTTATCTGGTTTTAATTGTTTAAATTCATCTGTAGCATCTACATATCTTGCAGAAGAAGCAGGTAAAAATAAAGCAACGAATTGTCCAGCTTTAAAATCTGGTAATTCCCAACCATCTGGTACAACCCTAAAAATTTTCATATTAGGAGATACAGATATTACTTGGGAAATAATAGCATTTAATTTATTTTTCATAATTTTTTTTTTAATTATCATATTCAACAAACAAATCTTTTCCAACACCACAAATTGGACAAAACCAATCCTCTGGAAGTTCTTCGAAAGATGTTCCTGCTTTTATATCATCTTCAGGAACCCCTATAGCAGGGTCATAAACATAATCACATGGTTCACAAATATATTTTTTCATTTTTTTTATATATAAAAATTTAACAAAAATAATTTTTAATTAGAGATCATTCCTAATTCCTCATTAAATTATTCCTCCGTAGTATTTCATAAATTGTATTCTTTCAAAATCAGAAGGATTTTTTATAGAAGAATAATTCATTTTTCCTTTAAAGTCTTTCAAAGATTTCATATTATGAGATTGCATCCAATTTTTTAATCCGTCTAAAATGACATTGATATATTTTGGATTTTTTTCATATATTACAGAAACAATCTGAACAGCATTTGCTCCAGCTAAAATTTGCTTAATAAGACTCTCTGCATTATGAATACCTGTGGAAGAAATTAATTCTGCTTGTAATTTTCCAGACAATAAAGCCACCCATCTCAATGGAATGGTATAATCTTTATCAGAGCTAAAAACATTAGAATAGTTTATTTTGAAATTTTCAATATCTATGTCTGGAGAATAAAAACGATTAAAAAGAACAAAAGATTTAACTTTTTTTGTATAATCGATTTTTCTTATTAAGTTACTCAAACCAGCAGAAAATTGATTCATTTTTAAGGATAAAGGAATATTTACTTTTTGAAAGACATTAGATATTATATCAAAATAAATTTTTTCATAATCAGAGCTGCTTTTTTCAATATTACTTGGAAGATTAGAAATATTTAATTCTATAGCGTCAGCTCCTGCATTTTGAATTTTCTCTGCAAAATCTGTCCATAAATCTGGAGAAGCACAATTAATACTTGCTATAACTGGAATATTAATATTTTTTTTTGTTCCTTCTATTAAATCTAAATATTCATAAATTTTTTGATTTTCTACAGAATTTTTAATATAATCAAAAGCTTCTGTTAATCTGCTCTTCAAATATTGATTTTAAAACAATTGCACCAGCATTATTTTCTTCCAAAGTTTGATTTTTTTCTACGGTATTTGTCAAACCTGAGCTGCCTATAATTATAGGAGTTTTTATTTTTAAACCGTTATATGTAGTCGATATATCCATACTAAAATAAATTTATTGCAAATAAAAAATAATAAATTAAACCAAAAATTAAATATTTTTTTTTTTCAAATTAAAAAACTTTTTCCAAAAAAAATATTAAATTTTTATCATTTTTTGAAAAAAATTTTTTTTATAAAAAAAAATTTTCATTTTTTTCTAATGCTGTTCCAATGACGACAATATCTGCTCCAGCTTTATAAATTTTGTCAATTTCATTTCTCCTTTTAATTCCTCCGCCAACAATCAAAGGTACAGAAATATTTTTTTTTACTTCTTCTATCATTTTCAAATTTACAATTTTTTTTGCACCACTTCCAGCTTCCAAATATATTAATTTCAATCCAAGAATTTCACCTGCTATTGCTGTTGCAACTGCAATATCTATTTTATTTCTTGGAATAGGTTTTGTGTTGCTAATATATTCTACAGATGTAATATTTCCGCTTTCTATCAACAAATAACCAGTTGGTAAAATTTCTAATTTACTTTTTTTTAAAAAATTCGCCGCAATGACATGATTACCAATTAAAAAATCTGGATTTCTTCCGGAAATTAATGATAATAATAAAATTGCATCGGCATTATCAGAAATTTGTAATAAACTTCCGGGAAATAAAATTATTGGTAAATCAGAATTTTTTTTTAAAATATTAATTGTTTCGCTTATATTTTTTTGCAATAAACTTCCTCCAACAAATAAATAATCAACGGGAATTTTATTAATTTTTTTGCAAAATTTTAGTAAAGAAGCATTATTTTCTTTATCTGGGTCAATTAAAATGACCATTTGTTTTTTATCCCTTTTAATTTTATTTAAAATCATTTTTTTAAATTTTTATAAAATTATTTTTTTTTCTTATTAAAAATAAAAAAAAGAATGTAATTAAACCGTTCAAAATAAGAGACTCGTAAGCAAATTGATAATCTAAATAATTTGAAAAAAATATGTTTATTAAATAAGTTAAAATTGGTGAAATGACAGTTAAAAAAGGTACGAATTTATCTTTAATTTCGAATTTTGTAAATAAACCAAAAGAATATAAACCCAAAAGAGGTCCATAAGTATATCCTGCGATGGTAAAAATTACATCTATAACATTACTATTATTTACAATTTTTAAAATTAAAATTGAAAAAAATAATAAAATTGAAAAAAATATATGAACTTTTACACGTAAATTTTTTAATTTCTTTTCGCTTAAATTTTTAGAATTTAAAATATCAACAGTAAAAGAAGTTGTTAAAGAAGTCAAAGCAGAATCGGCACTGGAATAAGATGCAGCTATTAAACCAATAATAAAAAATAAACTTAAAAAAGGACTAAGATAATTTCCCATTGCAATAATTGGAAATAAATCATCAGGATTTTCTGGCAAAGAAATTCCTTTTTCATGAGAAAAAATTAATAATAAAGCTCCAAGTGATAAAAATATTAAGTTTACAAAAATTAAAATTATAGAAAAAAATAACATATTTTTTTTTGCTTCTTTTATATTTTTACAACTTAAATTTTTTTGCATCATATCCTGGTCTAAACCTGTCATTACAATGGCAATAAATGCACCGCTAAGAAATTGTTTTAAAAAATGTTGTTTGCTTTTCCAGTCGTCCCATACGAATATTTTGGAATGTTCGCTCATAGAAACCTCTCTTATCATTTCTGTAAAACTCCAGTTTAATTCTTTTGTTATCAAAACAATAGCTATTCCCAAAGCCATTAGCATAAATATTGTTTGTAAAGTATCTGTCCAGATAATAGTTTTAATTCCTGCTCGAAAAGTATAAAGCCATATTAAAATAATTGTTATTAAAACGGTAACAAAAAAAGGAATATTCCATTGGTCAAAAACAATAATTTGCAAAACATTTGCTACAAGAAATAAACGACAAGATGCTCCTATTGTTCTCGAAAGCAAGAAAAAAAATGAGGCTGTTTTATAAGAATAAAAACCAAAACGATTTTCTAAATAACTGTAAATGGATATTAAATTTAATTTATAATACAAAGGCATTAAAATATTTGCAACGACTAAATAACCTAAAAAATAGCCAAAAACCATTTGCATATAAGTGAATTGCGTACTGCCAACCCAAGCTGGTACAGATATAAAAGTAACTCCAGAGAGAGAAGTTCCTATCATTCCAAAGGCAACAACAAACCAAGGAGATTTTTTATTTCCTATAAAAAAAGATTTGTTGTCAGATTTTTTACTTGTAAAATGAGAAATTACAAGAAGTATTAAAAAATATAATAAAATTATAAAAATTATTGTCAAATAAGACATATTTAAAACAATTAAATATTAAAAAAAATTTCCCAAAAAAAATCTAAATATTTTAATATTTTTTTAAATTTTAAAAAAATTTTTTTTTTCAAAAAAACGAAAAAAATTTCAATATTTTTTATAATTTAAAAAAATTTTTTTTTTCAAAAAAACGAAAAAAATTCAATATTTTTTATAATTTAAAAAAAATTTTTTCAAAAAAACGCCAATTTTTTTATGTTTTTTAAAAAAAAATTTTTCAAAAAAAACGAAAATTTTAATAATTTTTTAAATTAATTTAAAAAATTATTAATAAAAAAAAAATAACATTTTTTTTTTTTTTTTGAATATTTTAAAAAAAAATCCATTTTTTTTTAAAATAAAAATCATCAAAACCCGACATTTTTGGTAATCTGCAAAAAAAATTGCATTTTTTGGATAAAAAAAATTTTTTTCAAAAAATGGCGTTTTATCATTAAAAAGTTGCATTTCATCAAAAAAAATTAAAATATTTTTAATTTTGAAAAAAATTTATTTTTAATAATAAAAATTGTTGTTTTTTGAAGAAAAATTTTTTTTTTTAATTTCAAATAAAATTATTAAAATAATTGTTCTTTTTTTTTTATTTAATTTTATTTTTAATAAATTAAATTATAAAAATTTGCTGTTTTTTGTAATGTTAAAAATTTTTTTTCAAAAAAACGGCATTTTTTTAATGAATTTTATAATTAAAAAATTTTTTTTTTTCAAAATTAGATAATTTTTTAATGAATTTTATAATTAAAAATTTCTATAAAAAATTTTTTTTAAAAAAAAAATTGTTTTTTTGAAAAAAATTTAAAATGGATTTATTATATTATAATGAATTAGATTATTCTACCGTTAAAACTCAATTTCATAAAATTGAAAAATTTTTGAAAGAAGATAATTTTCAATCGGCAAGTATAAAAAAAATTCCTACAACAGATTATTACCGAGCAAAATTAGATTCGAAAAATCGTTTACTTTTTAAGTTCGCAAAATATAAGGAAAAAAAATATATCCTTTTATTAGAAATAATTTTAAATCATGATTATGAAAAATCAAAATTTCTAAGTGGAACAGAAGTTGATGAAAATAAATTTAATTTAATTACTAAAGATGAAATTATTCCTAAAAAAGATTTTCAAGATCTTATTTATCTGAATAAAAATAGAAAAGATTTTTATTTTTTAGATAAGGTGATTTTTTTTGATGACTTTCAAAATGAAGTTTATTTTTTGCAAACTCCTCTAATTATAATAGGTTCTGCTGGAAGTGGCAAAACAATTTTGACTCTGGAAAAATTAAAAAAACTTAGGGGCAATATTGCTTATATTTCTCTTTCTCAATATCTTATTGAAAATGCTCATAGTATTTATTTTTCTAATAATTATGAAAACCCCAATCAAGAAATAGATTTTCTTTCTTTTGAAGAATATGTTTCTGGAATAAAAATTCCAAAAGGAAGTGAGCTCATATTTATGGATTTTGAAAAATGGTTTGCAAAACACAAACAAAAAACTACATATCACGAAAAAATTATTTGAAACTTGGAGTGAAAAAATCCATTTTCACAAAAAAACAAAGAGAAGAAGTTTATGATATTTTTGAAAAATATTTGAAATTTTTAGAAAATAGTCATTGGTATGATTTAAATATGATTTCTTTTGAATATCTTAATAAAGTAGAAAAGAAATATGATTTTATTGTCATTGATGAAGTTCAAGATATTACAGTTATACAATTGAAACTCATTTTAAATTCTTTGAAAGAAGACAATAAATTTATTCTAAGTGGCGATTCTAACCAAATTGTTCATCCAAATTTTTTCTCTTGGTCTAATATAAAAACTTTATTTTATAAAGGAAATTTTGATTTTAGTTTGATAAGAATTTTAAAAACTAATTACCGTAATTCACAGAAAGTTACTGAATTATCAAATAATTTATTAAGAATAAAAAATGCACGGTTTGGTTCTATAGATAAAGAAAGTACATTTTTAATAAATTCTAAAAACGACAATTAAATTCTAAAACTCAAAATTCTACTAAATTTGCTGTGCTTGTGCAAAATTCTACTAAATTTGCTGTGCTTGTGATGAATAATCAGGATAAAAAATTTGCAAAAATGTTTTTTAAAACACCACTTGTTTTTTCCATTCAAGAGGCAAAAGGTTTAGAATATGAAAATATTATTATTTTTAATTTTGTATCAAATAGCGAAAAAGAATTTAATGAAATTACAAAAATAATGAAATTTTCCATAATGAAATAAAATATTCCAGAGCAAAAAATAAAGAAGACAAAGATTTAGAAGTTTATAAGTTTTTTATCAATTCTCTTTATGTTGCTTTTACTCGTTCCATAAAAAATCTTTATATAATTGAATCAAAACATAATCATAGGATTTTTGAACTTTTAAAGCTTAAAGAAAATAAACAAAATATTAAAATAAAAACTCAGAAATCTGATTCTGAAGAATGGATTATGGAGGCTTCAAAATTAGAAAAACAAGGTAAATTTGAACAAGCACATGAAATTAGACATAAAATTGCTGGTTTAAAATACATCAATAATGAAGAATATGAAAATCTAAAAAAACTTGCATTAGATGCAAATAAAAAAGAAAAAGATGTAAAACGTGAACGTAAAGATTTATTTAAATATGCTGTATATAGGAAAACTTTTGATGATATTGAAAAACTTGCTGATTTAAATTTTCTAAGGGCTATACAATTTATGAAAAATTTAAAATTAAATAAAAAAATTTTATCTAAAAATTGTAGGCTTGATAGAACAGAAGGAATAAGTAGGATTATTAAAGATTTTGGTGTAAATTTAAAAAGTGATAATCATGAAATGACTGGAATAATGCTTGCTATTTTTTATAATTCAAAAAATATTTTTGATCTTTTCATGAAAAATGACCCAGATATTAATTTGAAAAATTTAGAGAACTTAAATCCTTTGCAGATGCTTTTAAGGAATTCATTTTATAATGTTAATTATAACATTGATAAAAAAAATGAAATGAAAAATTTTAAAAAATTTTATGGAGACGTGAAAAATAAAAATATAAAATGTAAAATAGGTGATAAATTAATAATAATTAATAATTATTCTATGGAATATTTTTTACTGAACTTTTTTATTGGAGTAGGATATATGATTATAAAACAAAAGGAAGAAAATATAATAAAAGAAATTAAAAATGAATCTATTGTATATCAAGAGAAACAATTTAATAAATTTAAAAAAAAATATTCTATAAAAAAATTAGGAAAAATGAATTTTTTAGAGAAACTTAGAGAAGAGGATAGATTAGAACTTACAGAGAAGTATATGAAAAAAATAAACGAAATTGGAATATCATTAAATGATTTTATTGATTTTTTTGAAAAAATGCCAACAACAATTTTAGCTAAATATAGAAAAAAGAGATCTTATATTAGTTCTATTTTATCTAATAATGAAATTGACAGGGTTTTTATTTATAATAAAAAATTATTTAGACGTGAAAAACGTGGTCATTATATTTTAAATCCAGAATTAAAAATTCTTTAAAAAAATGATATACTATAAGATAATGAATAATGTGAAAGATGAATTTTTTAATTAAAAAAAATTTTTTCAAAAATTCGGCAAAATTTTAAACATTTTTTAAATTAAAAAAAAAAATTTTTTGAAAAAGAACTAATTTTTTATTATAAAAAATTGGTTCTTGGAACTTTTTGTGAAATCAAAAAAACATTAAAATTTTGGACGAATTTTGAAAAATTTTTTTTTTAACATTTTTGATTCGAAACATTAAAATTTTGGACGAATTTTGAAAAATTTTTTTTTAACATTTTTTGATTCGAAACATTAAAATTTTGGACGAATTTTGAAAAAATTTTTTTTAACATTTTTGATTAGAAACATTAAATTTTTGGACGAATTTTGAAAAATTTTTTTTTATTTAAAGATTTAAAAATATTGAAATTTTTGGACAAATTATTCCGTAAATACAAGACATGTCTTTTACAATTTTAAAAAAACTCCAAAAAACCAAATATTTTTTTAATTTATTAAAAAAATTTTTTCCAAAAAACGCCAAAATTTTAATGTTTTATAAAAAAATTTAAAAGGTACAAACCAAATTTTTTTTTTATAAATTATAAATTCGTAAAAAATTGACGTTTTTTGGAAAAACTTTTTTTATAAATTCGTAAAATTTCAGCGTTTTTTGAAAAAATTATTTTCAATAAATTTTTTTCAATATACAAACTCAAAAAATTGGCATTTTTTTCAAAAAAATTTAAGTTTGTATCTGTTGAAAAATTTTTGAAAAAAAATGTCAAAATTTTTATTTTTTTTAAAATTATTAAAATAATTCCAAAAAAAACTAAAAATTTTAATAAATTAATTTTGAATTAATTCAAAATTAATTCCATATCATCTATATTTTTTAAAGGTATAATTTGATAATATTTTGCAAAATTCATAATATTTTGAACACTCTTATTTTGTGGTTTTAATTTTGTTTCGTTTAATATTTCAAAAACATCATCAAATTCGTCAAAATCTTCATCTATAAAAAAATCATCTTCTTGTTTTTCTATAATTTCGTTAAAAAAATTATCTTCTTCTTTATGTATTTCATTTTTCATTCTTTGTAAATCTTCAAATAGAAATTCTTTGCTTTCCAAATTATTTACAAAATATAATAAAGTGAATTTTTCCTTCATAATAAAAATATTATTTATATTTAAAATACAAAACATAAAACGTAGGATGTAAGATTTTATTATTAATAATAAAATGAAAATTATTTATTTTTTTCTTTTATTTTTTTAAATAGCTCAGAAGCAAAAACAAAATCATTTAATTCTTTATTATTTGTATTGAAAATTTCTTCTTTCGTTCCGACCCACCATTTTTCGCCTTTATGAAAATAATAAATTTTTTCTCCAATTTCCATAACAGAATTCATATCATGAGTATTAATTAAAGTTGTAATATTAAATTCCTTAGTAATTTCTTTTATCAAATTATCTATTACCATCGCAGTTTTTGGGTCTAAACCAGAATTTGGTTCATCGCAAAATAAATATTTGGGATTTAAAGCAATTGCTCTTGCTATGGAAACTCGCTTTTGCATACCTCCGCTAATTTCCGACGGAAATAATTTATTCGCATTAATAATATTAACTCTGTCTAAACAAAAATCTACTCTATTTTTTTTTTCATTTGCTGACATATTTGTAAACATTTCAAGAGGATAACGGACATTTTCTTCAACATTTAAAGAATCAAATAAAGCTCCACCTTGAAAAACCATTCCAATTTGTGTTCTGATTTTTTTTTTATTTTTTAAATTTAATTCGGAAAAAACCACATCGTCATAAATAATTTTTCCCTTTGTAATTTCATGCAAACCAACTATAGATTTTAATAGAACAGTTTTTCCTGAACCACTTTGTCCAATAATTAAATTTGTTTTTCCCTGTTCGAAATTTGCAGAGATATTTTTTAATACTTCTTTATCTCCAAAAGATTTATAAACATTTCTTAATTTTATCATATTTAAACTAATAAAAGTTGAGTTAAAATCATATTAAATAACAATATTAAAACACTACTATAAACAACTGCATTTGTACTGGATTTTCCAACTTCAAGCGCACCTCCCTTAGTATAATATCCGTGATAAGAAGAAACCGAAGCAATAATAAATGCAAAAATTACCGCTTTTATCATTGCATAAATTAAATAATATGGTCTGAAAGAATATTGCAATCCTACTATATAATCTTCCGGACTAACTACACCAGTGAAAATTCCTGCAAGATAGCCACCAAATATTCCTATTGACATGCTCATAATTACAAGAAATGGATTGAAAAATACAGATGCTATAATTTTGGGCATTATTAAATATGAAGCTGAATTTACACCCATAATTTCAAGAGCATCAATTTGTTCGCTGACTCGCATAGTTCCAATTTCTGAAGCAATATTAGAACCAACTTTTCCTGCAAGTATTAAACTTAAAATAGTCGATGAAAATTCTAAAACCATAGAATCACGAGCAGCAACACCAATTAAATATTTCGGAACAAAAGGATTATCTATTCCATAAGCAGTTTGAATTGTTATTACAGCACCCATAAAAATTGAAATTATTGCAGTAATGCCAATAGAACTAACTCCAAGATTATCTATTTCTCTAATAACTTGTTTGAAATAAATACTATGTTTTTCTGGTTTTGAAATTATAACTCTCTGCATTAAAAGAAGATAACGTCCTATATGATAAAAAATTTTCATTATTTTATTATTTATAAAAATATTTTTTGTAAAATTATTAAAATTTTATAATTTTCATTGAAATTCAAAAAAATTATATAAGATTTTTATTTTTATAAATAATATTTTTTTATTATTTATAATAATTTTTAATTTACAAAAAAATAAAAAATATGAAAACAAATTTTAAGAAAACAAATTTTAATGAGAATTATGCAGAAATTCTTGTTGATAATAATAACAAAATTTTAAAATTAATTTGGAAAGGCTTTGTAAATTTTGAAGAGTATAAATATATTTTTGATAATGCATATCAAATTTTCAAAAAAAACAAATTAAAATTTTGGATATCTGATATGACAAATGGAAAAGCTGTTCCATCTAAAGCACAAGAATGGTTAAGAAATATTTATATTCCTAAAATAGTAGCAATAGGTTTAATAAAGGTAGTTTTTATCGTGGAAAAAAATATTTTTAGAAAAGTTTATTCCGATTACATAAAAGAAATAATTAATTTAAACGGTGTAGAATTAATGTATTATAAATGTTTATAAATAATCGTGCCAAATGATGCCAAATAATGACAATAAATTTGGCATTATTGTTGTGGGATATTTTATATGAAAGAAGAAAACAAATAATAAAAGAGTTATCGGATGAAACTTGTTGAAAAACATATTATTAAAAGAGGTACAGATGTTTTTAAAGAATTGGATTATTTATGTTTTCTTTAAAAAATCTTTATAATTCAGGTTTATATGCCATTAGACAACATTTTTTTGCTACAAAAATTTTAAAAATTATATAGCAATAAACAATGAATTTATCAAAAATAAACAAATTGATTATTATGCTTTAAACACCCAAGTTTCCCAACAAACTTTAAAAATTATTGAGCAGAATTTTAAATCCTTTTTTTCATTATTAAATTCAAAAAAAATAAAGAAAGTAAGGATACCTAAATATCTTGATAAATTGTATGTGATATTATTTATAAAAAAGAAGAAAAAAAATTAAAACCTGACAATAATAGATATTGTTCTATTGATTTAGGTGTAAATAATTTAGCTACTATAGGAAGTAATGTTGTAAAATCAATTATTATCAATGGCAGACCCTTAAAATCTATCAATCAGTTCTTTAATAAAAAATTAGCTTTCTATAAATCTGAAATTGCAAAAAAATTTAAAAAGAAATCAAGCAATAGAATAAAAAGATTATTCAATAAGAGAAGCAACAAAATAAAAGATTATTTACATAAAACAAGCAGATATATTGTGAATTTTTTAGTTTCTAACAAAATTAATACCCTAGTGATAGGTAAAAATAAATTGTGGAAACAAAACATCAATATAGGTAAAAAAAATAATCAAAATTTTGTTCAAATTCCTTATGATAAATTTAATCAAGTATCCAATAGAGGTGTGTAGTATGCCATCTGTCCTAAAAACAGTAAAATAAATTCAAATGTCATTATGTCACCATTTGGCATTATTTGGCACAAAAGTTTATAACTATGTACGACGAAAATAAAGCAATAAAATGGTTTAATTCTTAATTATCAATTAATTTAATAAATTCTTTAAAATTTTTTTTTGCGTCAAATTTTGAAATAACTCTATTTTTTCCATTTTTCCCAAAATCTCTTAGAAGCTTTTTATTTGAAATTAAAATTTCTATTTTTTCTGTAAAAATATCAATATCAAATGGTTTTACGAGAAAACCTGTAACATTATTTTTTACTACTTCCGGATTGCTGCTAATATCAAAAGCAATTACTGGTTTTTCTAAAATCATACTTTCTGCAAGAACATAACCAAAACCTTCCCACAAAGAAGTCAATAAAAAAATATCTATATTTTGTATAAAAGATTTTACATCTTCCACAAAACCAAGAAAAATAATTTCTTTTTCTAAATCATTTTCTTTTGAATAATTTTTCAATTTTTTTTCTAACTCTCCGCTTCCGGCTATTAAAATTTTAAATTTTATATTTTTTGATTTTAGTTTTTTTGCTATTTCTATCAAATATTTTTGTCCTTTTTGTTTTGTTAATCTTCCTATATTTCCTAAAATAATTTCATCGTCTTTTTTTTTATAAAAAATTTTAAAATTACTTTTTTCATAATTTTCTAAATTTAAACCATTATAAATTACAGTAAATTTATTTTTATCCGTTAAATTATGATTTTTTTCTAAAAATTTATTTTTCGTTTCATGAGAATTTACAAGAATTTTATCCACTATTTTTCTAAAAAGAAACCTATTTAAAAATGAATTTTTTACGGGAAGAGCAGTTCCTCTTCTATAAATAATGCTTTTTACTTTTGCCAATTTCGCGGCAATCCCAACTACTTTTACGTCAGCAGGAAGATTTAAAATTATTTTTTTTACATTGTTTTTTTTTAAGAAGTTTTTTATTTTTATTATTTTAATAATATTTAAAAAACTTAAATTAGATATTTTAAATGTAAAAACTTTTATGTTTACAGATTTTAATTTTAAAAATAATTCGCTATTTTCATTAGTTGCAACAATTGTTTCAATTTTTTTTTTTTGCAAATTTATCGCAGTTTCATAATGCCATTTTTCACCACCACCCCAATCTTTATTACTATTAAATAAACAAATCATAATATAAATATATTAAAAAAAAAAATTTTTTTTCAAAAAACGTTCAAATTTTTTAATTTTAAATTTAGATATTTTTTTTTAATAAAAAATAAATTATGAAATTATTAAAATTTTGGTTATCCTGCGTTTGTGCGGTATTTTCATGCACCTATAAGCATTTTTCGAAAATTTTTTTGTTTAAACATTTAAGATAAAAAAACACCAATTTGTTTTTAGAAAAACTGGTTTTAAATATTGGTGTTTAAAAAAAAACTCCAATTTTGTTTTTTTTAAATCTTAAAATTTTGGGCGAATTTTTGAAAAAATTTTTTTTAACATTTTTTTTTTTAATTTTGGGCGAATTAAAAATTCATAAAAATATTTTGTTTTTTTGTGGAAATTTTAATCGTAAAAAAAAAAATTAAATTTGTTGTTTTTTTTTATGAAAAAAATTATAAGGATAATTTTTTTTTTTAATTTTGTTAAAATTTAATTTTTTAATATTTCATATTATGAAAAAAAATATATTTATTTTTTTAATTTTTTTTGGATTTTCATATTCTTTGTCTTCACAAGAATACGAAAAATGTTACGAAGTTTTTAGGGAATATGGTCTAAGTAGATTTAAAAGTTCAGCTTATGAAAAAGCAATTTATAATTTTGAAGCATCTAAAGAATGTCCCGATAAACCTAATGATGCAGGAGTTATTTCTTTTATTTTAAGAGCAAAAAAATGCTTAGAATTACAAGGACAAGCAAATCTCTTATATAGGAAAGGAAATTATAAAGAGGCAAAAATTTATTTTGAAAAAATTATTTCTATTAATCCAGATGATGCAATTGCTAAATATAAATTGGAAAAATGTAAAACAATATTAGATGAATTACCATCTTCATATACTAAGCCTGTTTCTAATAGCGGTCCAATAGAAACAAAAAAAACAATTAAAAAAGCACGTGTAATTCCGACTTCTCTTGGTTTAACACTTGTTCACGTTGAAGGAGGTACTTTTATTATGGGAAGCAACGAATATAGTGATGAAAGTCCAGCAGGAAAAATAGAATTAGATGATTTTTTTATTAGTAAACACGAAATTACAAATCAACAATATGCTAATTTTTTAAATTCTTATGGTTCTACGCGAGCAAAAAAAGGAAAATATACTGGTATGGCTTTGATACATTTAAAAGGTGCTTATGAAAATTTAAAATGTAGAATATACTACAATAAAGAAGAAAATATTTTTTCTGTAGAGAAAGATTTTGAAGATCATCCTGTAACTTATGTTTCTTGGTATGGTGCTTATTATTATGCTAATTTTTACAATTACCGTTTACCAACAGAAGCAGAATGGGAATTTGCTGCAAAAGGTGGTTTACAAACTAAAAATTACAAATTTAGTGGAAGTAATGATGCAGACGATATTGCTTGGTACAAAAGCAATAATAGAAGTAGTGAACCAAAAACTTATAAAGTTGGAACTAAAGACCCAAATGAATTAGGAATTTTTGATATGAGTGGAAATGTTTGGGAATGGTGTTCAGATTGGTATGATTTTGATTATTCAAAACGAAAAGCAAAAAATCCAGATGGAGCAGAAGTAGGAACACATAAAGTTTTACGTGGAGGTTCTTGGGGTTTTAACAGCAATTATTTACGAACAACAAACAGATTGAAAAATATTCCTGAAACAGAAAGTGCAATTATTGGATTTAGAATAGTTGCAGAAGTAAAAAAGAAATAATAAAATTAATTTAATAAAATTATTTAAAATGTAAATTTCCAAAAATTTGCATTTTAAATAAATAATTTTTTCAAAAAATCGCCAAAATTTTACGAATTTTAAAATTAAAAAAATTTTTTTTAAAATTCGTCCAAATTTTTAATTTAAAAAAAAATTTTTGAAAAAAACATCTAATTTTTTATGTTTTTTTATTTGAAATTAAAAAAAAATGGTGTTTTTTTGAAAAAATTTTTTTATTTAAAAAGCATAAAAAAATCGTTTTTTTTTGAAATTTCATTTTTAATGGAAATTAATAATTACAAAAAAAGAATAAATATTTATTCTTTAATTATCTATTTTTTATTTAATTTTTCTAATGCAAAATCTCAAAAAGTTGGTTTAGTTCTTAGTGGTGGCGGAGCGAAAGGTTTTGCTCACATAGGAGTAATTAAAGCTTTGGAAGAATATAATATTCCAATAGATTATATTTATGGAACTTCTGTTGGAGCTTTAATTGGCGGTTTATATGCTATTTCTTATTCACCAGAGGAAATTGAAAAATTTGTAAACTCATATCATTTGAAAAAATGGTCTTATGGAGATATTGACGAAAAATATATTTATTATTTCAAAAAAAATGAATTAAATGCTGTTTTTGTTAAATTAAAATTATTTTATAAAGATTCTATTTTAAAAATTCAACTGCCAGGTAATATTTTATCTACACATCAAATGGATTTTGATTTTATGGAAATTATGGCTGGTGCTTCGGCAATTTCGAATAATAATTTTGATAGTTTATTTATTCCTTATGCTTGTGTTGCTTCTGATGTTTATGAAAAAAAATCTTATGTAATGAAAAATGGAGATCTTGCGTCTTCGGTTAGAGCATCTATGACTTATCCATTTATTGTTAAACCAATAAAAATAGATGAAAAATTACTTTTCGACGGTGGTTTATATAATAATTTTCCTGTTGAACTTATGAAAGAAGATTTTAATCCGGATATAATTATAGGTTCTAATGTTAGTTCTAATTCACTTCCTCCAGATGTTGATGATATTTTATTACAATTAGAAAATATGTTGATAGATAAAACAAATTTTTCAATAGCAAAAAAAGATGGAGTTTTAATAAGTCCAGTTGTTGATAATGTGGGATTAATGGATTTAAAAGACATAAATGGAACTATACAAAAAGGTTATGAAGCGACTTTGGAAAAAATAAATGAAATAAATAATCTAGTAAAAACAAGACGTAAAAAAAAAAATTTAGAAGAAAAACGCAAAATTTTTAAGGAAAAACAAAAAAAATTATTATTCCAGAATATATATATAAAAGGAGTAAACAGTGTTCAGAGGAAATATTTAAAAAAAAGTATATTACAAAAGCAAAAGATTTTTTCAATAGAACAATTGAGAGCAACATATTTTAAATTGATTTCAGATGATAAAATTTCATCTATTTATCCAAAGGCAAAATTTAATAAAAAAACCTCTTATTTTGATTTATTTCTTAATGTTAGAAAAGAAAAATATTTTGACATAAAAGTTGGTGGCAATATTTCTTCCAGTTCTATTAACCAAGGTTTTGTTGGTGTAGAATATAAATTTCTTGGTAAAAATTCTATTAATTTAATGGCAAATACATATTTTGGTCGTTTTTATACTTCCGCTCAAATTATGGGAAAAATAGATTATCCAACCAAATTGCCATTTTTTATAGATTTAAGTTTAACTTTTAATAGGTGGGATTTTTTTAGGAGTTATAGTGATTTATTTTTTGAAGATGTAAGACCGTCATATTTAATTCAAAATGAAACAAATTTTGCTACTAATTTTAGTATGCCAATAAAAATAAATGGGAAATTTACTGTCGGTGCAGCTTTTTCTTACGATAGATTTTATTATTACCAAAATAATATTTTTTTGCAAGCAGATACTTCTGATAACACAAAATTAAAATCTGTAAATGCACATTTTTTAATGGAAAAAAACACTTTAAATTACAGTCAATTTGCAAATTCTGGAGTTTATTTTGGTATTTTAGGACAATTTGTAATTGGAGATGAAAAACATATTCCTGGTTCTAATTCTTACGAAAAAGAAATTTTAGAAGAAAAGCACAATTTTTTTCAGATAAAAATCGAGATATAATATTTCATTTTATAATGAATTATTAATTTCTAATAAAAAATTTTTTCAAAATTATACTTCTACTATATTTTCTGCTTCCAGTTTTAGCCCAATTCCACATAGCAAAACATTATTTTTAAAAAAATATCGTTCATATAATTATTTTGGTTTTGGTTTAAGAAATATTTATAATATTTTGCGAAATTTTGATTTTCGTTTTGAAGTTTATATTTTTAAACCTTATAGGGCGATATTTGAAAATGCAAAAAAAAAGGCATATTTTGGTGAAATATTAAAAGAGCAATCTTTTATAGAAAGTATTTCTTTTGTTTATCATACGCCTTTTGGAAATGCAAGTTTATCTTTAAATAATTATGATAAATTAGATAAAAAATTATATATTTTATTTAATTTTGGTTATATTCTTTTTAATAGAAAAGGACTTTTTTAAAATTATGAAAAAAACACTTAAAATTTTATTATTGATTTTTATCTCAAAAACTTTATTGTTTTCGCAGGAAAATTTAAGTTTAGAAGAAGCTTTGAAAATAGGCTTAGAAAATAATTATCAAATTTCTATTTCTAAAAGAAACTTAGAAATTTCAGAAAATAATAATTCATGGGGAGCAGTTGGTTTTTTACCAAAAATAGATGCGAGTTTAAGCGAGACAGCGAGATGGGATTATCAAGATACTACTTCTTCACGAACAAACGCTTTTTCTTCGAGAGTTTCTATGAGTTGGTTGCTTTTTGATGGTTTTGGTATGCAAATTAATAAGAAAAAATTAGAAAATTTGGAGATTATTTCCGAAGGAAATGTAGATATTATTGTAGAAAATACCATAGGAAATATAATTTTATCTTATTATAGATGTATTTTGGAAAAAGAGAAATTGAAAGTTGTTGAAGAAGTTAAAAGTCTTTCTAAAGATAGGTTTAATTATATTAAATCGAAAAAAGAATTTGGTGCATCAGTAACTTATGATGTTTTACAAGCAAAAAATTCCTTTTTATCTGACAGTAGTAATTTTTTATTACAAAAAATAAATTATGAAAATTCAATAAAAAATTTAAAATTATTAATTGGAGAAGGTAGAAAAATTAATTATAATTTTACAGAAGGTTTAGAAATTAATCTATTTAATTACGATTTTGATGTTTTATTGAAAAAATTATTTAATCAAAATAAATCTTTAAAAAATCAATTAATTGCTATTAATATTCAAACGCTTGAGTTAGATTTTCAAAAAAGTAAATATTATCCAACAGTTTCCTTAAATTCTGGTTTTGATTTTAATAGTTCTAATATAAATCCAGAAAGTAAATTTTTGAATAATATAAAAAATAAAAATCACGATTTTTATATTACATTATCTGTAAATATAAATATTTTCAATGGTGGAAACACAGAACGTGCAATTCAAAATACAAAAATTCAGAAGGATATTATGAATTTAGAAAATTTAGAATTACGTCATTCTTTAAAAAATGCTTTATCAAATTTGCTTTCAAATTATAATTTAAGAAAAGATTTATATAAAGTTTCTAATGAAAGTTTTGAAACAGCTAAATTAAATCTTCAAATTTCTAATGAAAAATATAAGTCCGGAGCAATAAATTCTTTTAATTACAGAGATATACAAATAATTTATTTGAACTCTGCTTTCAACAAATTACAAGCATCTTACAATTTAATAGATGCAGAAACAGAAATGTTAAAAACTGTTGGAGAAATTAATTTGAAATAAGAATATTAATATTTTTGAAAATTCGTAAAAAAATGGCGTTTTTTTGAAAAAAATTTTTTAAAATATTTGAAATTTTGGGCAAATTAAAAAATTTTGGTCATTTTTTTGAAAAATTTTTTTTTATTTTAAAATAAAAAACATTAAAATTTTGGTCATTTTTTTGAAAAATTTTTTTTTATTTTAAAATAAAAAAATTTTGGTCATTTTTTTGAAAAATTTTTTTTTTATTTTAAAATAAAAAATATTAAAATATTTGAAAAATCAAATATTTTAATTTCATTTGCAATAATTTTACAAAATTGGGGTGCTTTTAAAAAAGCTGAGATTACACCCTTTGAACTTAGAACAGATAATGCTGTTTAAGGAAAAAGAAATCTCAATTTATTTTTTTTTAATTTTATATTATTAATAATGAAAAAAATTTATTCTTTTGTGTTTTTTTATTTTTTTGTTACAAATATATTTTCACAATCGTCTCTAAATGGAATTGTAAAAGATGAAAAAGGCGAAATTTTGGCAGGTGCTAGCGTGGTTCTGGAAAATACAGAATACGGAATTGCAACAGATAAAAATGGTAATTTTAATTTTGAAAATTTAAAAGTTGGAAGTTATAAAATAAAAATTTCTTTTATTGGTTATGAAGAATTTAGTGAGAATATTTATATAAATGGAATAATCAATAAAGAATTTTTATTGAAAAATTTTGCTTTTGTAAATGAGGAAATTGTTATTTCTGCAACAAGAGTAGGAAAAAATACTCCAATGACTTTCAAGAATATTGATAAAAAGGATATGGAAAATAAAAATTTAGGTCAAGATATTCCTACTTTATTAAAAAATACGCCTTCTGTTGTTATGACTTCTGATGCTGGAGCTGGTATTGGTTATTCTTCTATGAGAGTAAGAGGGATAGATGCGGAAAGAGTAAATATTACTTTAAATGGCGTACCTTTTAATGATGCAGAATCTTATTTTGTAGGATGGGTAAATTTACCTGATTTAGCTTCTTCGGTGGAAAATATCCAAATTCAAAGGGGAGTTGGAACTTCTACAAATGGAGGAACAGCATTTGGAGCAAGTGTAAATTTGCAAACCACAACAACAAAAGAAACTTCTCCTTATGGAAAATTGAGTATTTCTCAAGGTTCATTCAATACGCAAAAATATACAGTAAATGGCGGAACAGGTTTATTAGAAAATAATTTTTCTTTTGATGTAAGAGCTTCACAAATAAGGTCTGATGGTTTTATAGATAGAGCATCTTCTGATTTACAATCTGTATTTGCAACGGGAGCATATCATTTAGAAAAAGGTTTTATTCGTTTAAATGCAATTATTGGACAAGAAGAAACTTATCAAGCATGGAATGGAGTTCCAAAAGAATTATTGAAAACAGACAGAACTTATAATAAATATACTTATAATAATCAAATAGACCACTACGAGCAAGAACATTATCAATTATTATTTGCTTATGAATTGTCAAAAAATTTGAATATTAATGGAACTTTTAACTTTACACATGGAGAAGGTTATTATGAAAGTTATAAATTTGAAAAGGATTTTTTTGATGATTATAATATGAATTACGTTATTAATGAAGAAGATACAACGAAAGAATCTGATTTTGTTCAGAGAAAATATTTAGATAATAATTTTTATTTTGGGACGGTTTCTGCAAATTACAAATTAGAAAAATTAACGGCAATTGCAGGTGCTTCTGTTGGAAATTATAAAGGCGACCATTTTGGAAATGTGATAAAAGTAATTTATCCAGATAATAATAAAAGTTCAAGATCTTTGCCTCATCAATGGTATTTTAACGATGGGAAAAAACAAGATATAAACACTTATTTAAAATTAAATTATGAAATTATAAATAATATTTATGTTTTTGGAGATGCGCAATTTAGAAAAGTTAGTCATGAAATGAAAGGAATAGACGATGATTTTGCAGATATTTCGCAAGAACATGAGTATAATTTTTTTAATCCAAAAACAGGTGTTTTTTTAAAAATGAATGATAATTTTAGTTCTTATTTTTCTTATGCGATAGCACATAGAGAAGCAAGTCGTAGGGATTTTAAAGATTCTAAAGATTTAGAAAAAATTTTGCAACCAAAAGAAGAAAAATTAGAAGATTTTGAATTTGGTGTAAAATATAAAAATCAAATTGATGATTTCATTGTTAATTTGGGAGCAAATTTTTATTATATGAATTATACAGACCAGCGAGTGCAAACAGGAAAAATTAATAATGTTGGTAGTGCCATTATGACGAATGTTGATAAAAGTTATAGACAAGGAATAGAAATCGATTTTGCAAGTAAATATAAAAAAATATCTTGGAATTGGAACGCAACATTCAGCGAAAATAAAATTGAAAATTTTACTGAATATGTTGATGACTGGAATAATGGAGGACAAATCTCTATAGATCTCGGTGAAACTGATTTAGCTTTTTCTCCAAATTTTATATTTAGTAATGATTTAAGTTATCAAATTAAAAATTTTAAATGTTCTATTTTAAGTAAATTTGTAGATGAACAATTTATTGATAATACTTCAAATAAAAATAGAAAATTAGATGATTATTTAGTTCACGATTTGAAATTTAATTTTAAGAAAAAGATCAATGATTTTCAAATTGATATATTTATTTTAGTTAATAATTTCTTTAATGAAAAATACGAAACAAATGCTTGGGTTTATCGTTATTTTTATGGCGGCGAAGAAAATGAATTAAATGGTTATTTTCCTCAGGCTGGAAGAAATTATTTAATTGGAATTACTGTAAAATTTTAATGTTTTTTTTTTAATAAAAAAATTTTTTTCAAAATTCGTGAAAATTTTAATATTTTTTAATTTGAAATTAAAAAAAAATTTTTTTCAAAATTCGTGAAAATTTTAATGTTTTTTAATTTGAAATTAAAAAAAAATTTTTTCAAAATTCGTTCAAAATTTTAATGTTTTTTAATTTGAAATTAAAAAAAAAATTTTTCAAAATTCGTGAAAATTTTAATGTTTTTTAATTTGAAATTAAAAAAAAATTTTTTCAAAATTCGTGAAAATTTTAATGTTTTTTAAATCAAAATAAAAAAAACATTTTTTCAAAATTCGTGAAAATTTTAATGTTTTTTAATTTGAAATTAAAAAAAAAAATTTTCAAAATTCGTTCAAAATTTTAATATTTTTTAAATCAAAATAAAAAAAAATTTTTCAAAATTTTAATATTTTTTAATTTGAAATTAAAAAAAAAATTTTTTTTTCAAAAAACGCCAAAATTTTATGATTTTTTCGATAAAACAACATTGGAGGTTTTTTTGAATCTCCAATGTTGTCTAAACATTGGTGTTAAAAAAAAAACACCAATGTTTTTATAATTTGAAAAATTTACTTCAGCGGAAGTATAGGTGTTGTTTCAACTTCTGGATGTACAGTAAGAATAACAATATCAGAATTAGAACAGCCATTTTTTGTTACTTCTATTGTAAAAACAGCACCAGGTGATTCCACTGCTTCAGTTATAATTTGATTATTATCACTGAAATCATTATCGCCATTTTTTGTCCATAAATAAGTATCATAACCAGAACCAGCGTCTAAAACAATATTTGGATCATTAGAACATCTAGAAGTATCAGAAATACTAATTGCTGGTGCTTCATTAATAGATAAAATTAAATCATCTGACACTGGACAATTATCATCTGATAAAGTTAAAGTTATTGAGGTTACTCCAACACTTTCATCAGCATCGTAAACAGTGTTTAAAACATTTTCATCTCCAAAATGACCTTCACCCGTAGTTGTCCAAGTATAATCTGTTGTATTTAAAACTTGTGCACCATCTAATGGAAATTCTTCTTTTCCACAAACCACTCCATCATTACCAGCAAAAATAGTTGGCATAGGCAGAATAGTTAAAATCATTTCGTCTTCCTGTGGTGCTTTTTCTACTTCCCAATCGAAAAAATAATAATAACGAGTACCATTTTTTGGATTTCCATTATGAATAGCATCTGTTATCACTATAGTCCCATCATCTGAGGTATAAGGAAGATTTAGTTCAGACTTATTACTTATAAAATCTCCATCTCTACAAACTAATCTTAAATCATCTTCTTGTGGTAGATCAAAATCTAAGATTACCCTTTGTTCTCCATCAGGAATTGTTACAACAGTAGATTGTATAACAACATTAGAAGAATTGCGTAATTCTATAGTTCTAGGATTATAAGTTGCTCCATTTCTCGCATTTACAAGAACTGAAACTAATTTGCAAGCTCTTGTACAATTAAATATTAAACCGATACCATTAACATTATCTGTAACCCACCAGGCTGTTTTTCCTGTCGTCCAGTTGTCTTTTCCAGCTTTTTCATATTCACATCCCCCTAATCCATGCATAGTTAATGTAACTTCTTCATTTGCTTTATCTGTTGGACTTGGGGTATAAGTTGGATTTCCTATTTTATTACTTGCAGTAAATCCATTTTCTCCTTGTGAGGAACTTGTCCAAGTTATATCATAAGCATTTGTAGTTGCATTAATTAAA
This sequence comes from Bacteroidetes bacterium 4572_128, assembly GCA_002084355.1. Lineage (GTDB taxonomy): Bacteria > Bacteroidota > Bacteroidia > Bacteroidales > 4572-128 > 4572-128. The sequence continues at coordinate 27,105 of NBLL01000004.1, forward strand.
TCATAAGTTATATCTCCACTTATATTTTCACAAATAGTGTCGTTTGGTCCAGCTTCTACCACTAATGCATCAACTATGCTCAGCGTTAAATTATCTGTAACATCATCAACACAAGGTGCTATAGAAGTTGCAGTTAATGTAATAGTTGCTGTTCCATTAGTTTCTTCCAATGCTGATGGGTCGAAAGTAGGATTTAAAATATCATTGCTTGGAGTGAAGCTTCCTCCATTTGCACTCGACCAATTTAAAGTATTGTCATTTTCTGCTGTTGATAATAATAATTCATAAGTATTATCTTTACAAATTGAAGCATCGCTTCCTGCACTAATTACAGGTAAATTTTGGAAAGATAAAATCATACTATCCATAACATTTACATTACAAGCTGGATCTGCTATTGCGGTTAAATATAATTTTGTTGAACCAGCATCTATTTCTGATTGTGAAGGCGTGTAAGTTGCTTCAATAATTGCATCATCATCAAATGTTCCACTACCAGCACTTGTCCATAAAACTCCGGAAGCATTAGTATTAGCTCCTGCATCAGATTCTGGTGTTACACTTGTGTTTTCACAGATTGTAATATCAGTTCCTGCATTTGCCGTTGGTGCTGTTGCGGATGTTATTGTTAATTTTATATTATCAGTAATATCTCCGCAGGTTGTATTTCTTATTTCCAAAAAAATATCACTTCCTACATCATTAGTATGTGGTTGATAAACTGCTTGTATAATAGAATTATCAACAAAAGTTCCATCTCCAGAAGTTGTCCATAAAATATTGTCAGCAGAATTTGCTGTTGCTTCGTCGAGAAAATAGTCTGTTCCCGAGCAAATTATTTGGTCTGTTCCGGCGTAAACTGTCGGAGCCGAAATTATTGTCAATTTCATAGAATCTATTGCTTCTAAACAACCATTTATCTTAGCCCAAATATCTACATTTCCCAAAGTAATATCACCAGCACCAGGTACATAAGTTGGGTTAATTGTTGTTGGATTTAAAAAATTACCGTCTCCGGAAGTGAACCATTCAGCATCTCCGAAATAATTTTCAGCTACTGTTGTTGTAAATTGATGTACATCTGACGAACAAATTTCAATATCATTTCCGAGATCAATTTTAGTAGAATCAAGTATTGTCAATATCATAGAATCTTTTGTAATTTCTCTAATTTCCCAATTATAAAAGAAATCATAATATCTATTAGAATAAGTTTCTCTATTGCTTCTTGTTATCTCAAGATATTCGTCTCCATTTATTTCTAAAATATAATCACCATAAGTATCTGGTTGTCTATCACTGTTATGCATATCAGTACTGTACCATAATTCCGGTATAGGATCAGAACAAATTAATTTCATATTATCTTTCACTGGTAATTCAAAATCTAAATTTACACGACTAACTCCATCTGGAATATCAATGGTTTTACTATTTAATAAATTATTAAATTGGTCTCTTAGTTCTATAGTTCTTGGATTTCTATCTGCTGGATATCTAGCTCGAACTTTTACAGATGCTAATTTGCAAACTTCTTTAACATCAAATACAAGTCCATAATTTTGAAATTGGTGAGTATATGAATCTATCAAAGATGTTTTACCAACATTTTCTGTAACTCCAGGGGTTTTTTCTACTTCCCAATCATAAAAATAATAATAATCTCTATTATTTGTGCTTTGTCCACTGCGATAACGTCCTTTTATACTTAAATAATTAGTTATTTCAAAAGGATATGGCTCATCCGAATAATGAATATTATTATTCATATATAAATAAGCATTTGCTTCACAAATTAACCTTAGATCATTTCCAACTGGAATTGGGAAATTTAAAACTACACGGCTTTCGCCATCTGGAATATTAAGTGTTATTGTTTCTAAATCAGTACCGGAAGAATTTTCCAGTTTTATAGTTCTATCTCTGGTTCCATTTGCAAATACTTTTACAGAAATCAATGTAGAAGCCTGATAAGAATCAAATATAAGTCCACATTTATTGTTATAAGAACCATAATTGTCTGTTGCCCAATTACCTCTATCCCCATCTTTTCCCACAAAATCTTCTTTACCAACATAATATGTACTTGTGCATCCACCTTCAGCAATAACGATTAATGTAACTTCACCATTTGTTTCGTCAGCAGTACTTGGGCTATAAACAGGATGCAAAATAGTACTGTCAGAAAAATTTTCACCTTTTGAAATTAAAGAGCTGGAACTTTCCCATAAAAAATCTATCGCATTACTTTCAGAACTATCTATTTTGTAAGTTTCGCCTTTACAAATTGTGTCATCAGCTCCAGAAAGCAAAAGAATTTCATCTGTAATAGTTAAATTAAATTCTAAAGTATCATTCTCACAAGGTAAATTTCCTGTAACAACTAATCTTAATAAATCAACTCCTTCAATTGTTAAGGGATCATAAGTTGTATTAACATCATTATCTGGAGTAAAAGTTCCTGCTGGGTCGGCAGTTGTTTCCCAAGTTACAGAAGTTGTATTTTCTGTTGTAACTTCAGAAATAATAAAATCTAAGTCTGGGCATATAGTTTCGTCAGATATTCCATTAATAATTGGTGCTTTAATAACTTCCATATCAAAACTTTGAGTTGCATCTTCACATACATCATTTAATGACAATGCTATAATTGTTAATTCAGAAGTTAAACCAGCTTTTTCTAATTCTGACATTTGATATTCTGTATTTACATCAAATTGGTTGACAAAATTACCAGTTCCTCCGGTTGACCAAATAACATTATCAGAATTTTCTACTATAACAAAATCAAGAATAAAATCTGTATTTGAACAAACATCATAATCTGGGTCTATTCCGGAAATTTCTGGATATTTAATAATTGTTAATTTCATAGTGTCCTCTGCATCTATTGCACAAGCTGGATTTGCAAAAGCTTCTAATTTAATTATTGCTTCTCCGTTATCTATTTCTGTTTGTGATGGTGTAAAATCTAAGCTTGAAATATTTGCTTCCACAGGATCAAAAATTCCTCCTGTTTCAGTACTCCATAATAATTCTATTTCATTAGAAACTGTGCCATTTAGAGTATAAGTTTCATTTGAACAAATAGTATCGCTGACACCAGCATTTGCAGTTGGTGCTTCCGAATCAATTACATTAATTGTAATTTCATCGAAAACTGTTGGGTCACATTCTGAAGACAATCTTAAAACTACATCACCAACAAAATCATTTGTCGGATTAAAAGTTGTTTCCAAAAGATTTTCATCTGTAAAAGTTCCTCCATTATCACTCGTCCAAATAATTAAATCTGGTGAATTTGTAAAAACTCCAGCATCAACAGTTTCATAACTACCATTTTTGCAAAGATCTGCATTTGTTTCTGTTATATTTATTTCTGGTATTTCTATTATATAAACCAAAGTATCTATATCAGGATCTGGACAAGCACTTTCTTCTGTTGGATAAGCAGTTAAAAAAAGTGAATCTATACCATTCGAAGACGGTGAAGTATAATATGGATCCAAAAGCGTACTATCTTGTTCTGGATTTGGCAGACTAAAACCTCCACTATGAGAAGACCAAACTATATCATCTGAATTTTCTACTGAGTTTCCAGTAATTTGAAAAGTCGTACTTGGACAAACTGTTTGGTCAGTTGTTGCATTTGCAATTGGTGGCGGATAAACTGTTATTTCTCTAACAACAGGAGTTGTAACTTTACAAATATCAGTAACATATAGTCTTATGGTATAATCTCCAGCGTTTTCATAAATATGTTGTGGGTTTATTTCATCAGAAGTATTGCCGTCTCCGAAATCCCAGTGTGCTGAATCTACATTTCTTGCGTCAGTAATAATAAAATCAGTTTCATAACCAGCACAATTTACAGAAACTTCAAAATCTACATTGTAAAAATAACTCGGAGCAAATAACGGTAAACCAAGCATACTTTTGTTAGTTCCAAGATCAACATATTCTGGGTCATAATTACAAACAGAAACTTCAGGGTCTTTTATAGAACCGAGAAAATTAGAGTTATTTCTTGCGACATAAATTTTATTATCTGCTGCGATTTGCAAAGCTCCTATTTCTCCATCTGGAGTATTTATTAAAGTAGCACTTGCATTAATATCTGTTTCTGTTTCTTCTGTCATATCGAATTGGTAAATTTCTCCAGAACTTTTGCAAGAACCATAGAAGAATTTTCCTGTTGGCGAGAATTCCACACCGTAAGCATCTGGAAAACCTGTTAATGTAATAGGATTTGTAATAGCTCCTGTTTCGAAATTAAAATCAAAAATTTCAAAAATTCCCGAACCCGGCATTGCAACAGCAAGTTTTGTTCCGTCAGGCGAAACTTTCATACAACCTTTTTCATCACCAGTACCAACTGAAGTACTTCCCATACTTATTACACCAGCTGATGGAGCTATTAGACCTGTTTCTTCTAATAAATGGGAAGAAAACAAAGTGCCAGTAAGTTTTGTTATTATCCAAACATCTTCATTATTTTTGTGTTTTACATAAGTAACTTTCTCTGTCGTTTCAAAAGGCGGGTTTGGAGTTATAGTTTCATTTTTTAAAATAACTTTATTTTGATTTATATCAACTATAGAATATTCAAGTAAGTTAGTAGCAGAAATTGTAAAAACATAATAAAGATTAAAGACACTAGGTTTTTTTACAATAAGAACAGCCTGAGAACCACCAGCACTACTTAAACCTTCTCCATTATTCATAATATTATGTTGTCTATCCCAAACGGTTTCTCCATCAGTATAAAATACTAAACCTCCGTCAACATCAGAAATAACAGAACAACCTTCAGTAGCATTTAATTGGCTATCATCTACTGCATCTGGTGGTGTATTTGTAAAACTAATTCCAGCATTTTCTCCAAAATACCATACACTACTTTCTTGTCCAGTGTCTATAAAATTAATTTGTACTGTATCTGATTGTTCACAACCGTTTTCATCTTTAATAACAACAAAAAATTCTCCTTGCTCATTTACTTCTATGATTTGTGTTGTATCTCCATTATTCCATAAATAAGTCCAACCTTCTTGACCAACATCAAAAGAAGTACTTCCTCCGCTGCACATGCTAATATTTTCTCCCAATTCAAATTCTGGTACTGGATGAAAACCATAATGTATAGTATCATATAAATCACAACCATTTTGAACTGCTCTTAGCATATATGTTCCAGTATCTTGTGTTACTAAAGTGTGAACAGGAACTGGCTGTGGGTCTAATGATACAAAATCTTCAAGACTTTTATCCCATTTATACCATTCATGTTCATCGTAATCTTCTCCTGATGCTAATGTAAATGCCCCTTCTATACAAGTTAAATCATCATCTCCAAGAAATAAAGAAGCATAACTTGAGAAATATCCATATTCACAACCACCTGATTTAGTTCCGTGTATAATACCTAAATGGAAAAGATTTGGATTTGTAATAACTTGTGCTGTTCCTATGCCAAAAGTCCCATCTTTTACAAAAACAGCATCTGTCTGGAGGTTTTCATCTGCACTAGGTCCAAATTCAATTATTCTTGTATAAACCCATTCATCATCTCCAGATGTACCTGGTACAGTATGAAAATCTGTATTTGGATCAAAAGTAGTATTATCATTTTTTACTAAGGATGTTAATACACTACCATTTAATTTAAAACCACCCATATTATTCTTATGAGTAAAAATAACAATGCCAAAAGTTTGATTACTACCACGCATAAATGCAACTTTATCAGAACCAGTACATCTTATTGGTGGAATTAATGCTCCTCCAAGCTCTGCATTAAATCCAGTAAGATGTAAAACAAAAATATCTTTTCCCATATTTTTATCTATTAAATTCCCACTTCCATCAACAGATTTTATGTAAATTGCATTTTCATTTGTTGCACCGAGACCAAAAAAATGAAAATAAGACTGTCCAGCATTTAAAGGAATAATTCCAGTTGTTCCAGCATCACTTGTAATCGTTATATTTGTTCCATTTGATATTGCATAAATAAAAACAACATCTGCCTCAAAAGTATTATCAATATTAAATGCATTTGAATTATCTACACCATAAACATCATTGTAATTATTAAGATTATTTGTTGTTTTTGTATCACCACTCAAATCAGCATATCCACGTGTAACTATATACTCAGTACCAGCTAATTTATTTGGAACAAGTTGGTCACCAACCATATCACTTGCATTATGAGTACCACCGCTATTACTTGGTAAAATATCAGAAGCAGAATTAAAATAAGAACGTGGATTAACTGAATCATCTTTCATTGTTATTGCAATATCTTTATCTGCACTTACTCTTGAACCACCCAGATGATTTTTTGCACAATTACTTGGTTTTATTCTTGAAGTATATCCTCCATCACTTCCATCGGCAGCAGTAGAAGCAGCTTTACTTACAGCCATGCAAGAATAAGTTTGTCCTCTATTTAAAGTAATAGTAAATGAAACATTTGCATCATGCATAACATGTATGCTTTTATCTGCTGGATCTATCCATCCTAAATCTTTTTTTGGAATTATAGTAACCTTAGTATTATCTTCTGTCGCAACTATATCAAAAGAATTATATTGATATATATACCAATCAGACCTATCAGCAGAATTAAAAATATTTTGCATAGGAATTAAAAAACTTCTGCCTTCAGCGTTGTGTCCTTTTAAAGCAAATATATCTCTGTTATTTGCTTCACCTCCAACTTTATAATAGGCTGTCATTAAAGCTGTTCCTTCTATTAAAATTCCTTTATTTTCTATTCCGCCTCTTGCATAACATTCTATTTGCCCGATTCGTCTTCTTACTTCCCAAAGCGGACTACCTAAAGTATGACTTGGGTCTTCTCCATTAAAATATTCTTGTAATTTATCTATATGATTTGGCATATCAACTAACCAAGAGGCACGCGATTTTAAAGATAAAGGTGATATTTTGTTTTTTATTTCAAATAGTGGGTCTTCTATATTACTTAGATAATCTCTCATCCTTCTTATTGGACCATTATAGTTATTTCTGTAAAAATCTAAATCAACAGTTGTCACAGTAGCAGCTTGTAAACCTGCAAGTAAACAATCTCTAAAATTATTAGATTCTGTTTCTATATCGTCTAATAAAACATTCAAATTTGCCAAGATTGCATTTAATTCTTCTATTTGTGAACTCGTTGGGAAAACACCAAAAATTATTTCCTCTTCTAAGTCTCTCAAATTATCTCTTTCTACTAATAATAAAAGCCTTAAAGTTATCATATTAGCACTTGATATTGTTACATCACCAACAATCATTGGCTCGTTTTGATTCGGAATTATCTATGTTTGTAATTGTACTCGCATTATCAAATTTTCCTTTTAAAATTAAAGCAGAAGTTGTGCAGTTTGATAAATTGTTTGGATTTCTTGAATTTCTAATTTCTTCTAACCAAGTTTTTAAAGCACTTAGATCTGCTATTGATGGTCCTGGATCTAAATCTGCAAGCAAACAAGCCCCAAAGTTCTTAAATTCATTTTCTAAGTCTGTAAAATTTATACTCATATCAGATATCGCAGTTGCTAGATCTGTTTGATTATCAAATAATGTTTTTAAACTATTAATTTGTGCATTTTTTGTATTTATAATATTTACATTATTATCCAATTGCGTCATTAAATTATTTATATCTGTTTGATAAGTAGTATAATCATAACCACTTGGGCAAGCTGCTGGTAAACCCGGTAATGATCCTAAATTTGCTATGGTAGCTGGTTCATCGCCAACTTCTATTGCATCTATTAAACTTTTCAAAAAAGATGCATCATCACTTATATTATCTCTTTCGGTTTCCAAAGCAGTTATATCTGCAATGTCTGTATTAATATTTCCTAATATTGTATTTATAGTATCATATAATCCAGAAGTGTTATAAGGTATAGGTAAATAATCTTCAAGACTATCTAAATTTGGATAAATAGAATCCACCTGAAAAGGTTCATAATGCCTACTGTTAAAAAAAGGAAAAACTGTTGTCATATTAACAAGTGGAGTATGTATTTCAGTATTACTGATAACATTTGGAAACTCTATTAAATCGCTCAGCGCATATTGATAAGTTTCACCATAGACAGGTTGAAAAGGTGCAAGAGTTATTGGTGCAGTACGGTCATTTTCTTCTCCATATCCAGGGTCATGTTGTTTTACTAAACAAATTTCTTTTGTCGCACCTGCTGGCATAAAAAAACTTCCCGTTTGCCAGGTTTGTCCATCATCTAAACTAAACTCTAAAGGTTCAGAAGATGCAGGTTGACTTATTGTAACGGTATTATCTTCTTCTAAATTTGTAAAAAATAGTTCTACTGGGTCTTCATCATGAGTTGTTGATGACTCCGGAGCAGCAAACCAGAAAACCGAATCAACTTGTGAATATAAATTTTTTGTAAAAAACATTACAAAAAATAGGATTAAAATATATAGAAATTTTTTCATAGTTTTAAAATTTAAACTAAATTATTTTACTAAAATATAAAAAATTTGTTTTGTTTTTTTGATAAAAAATAAAATTTTTTATATTTTAAAAACGTAAAATAAATTATAAAAATTGTAAAAAATTTTTTTTTGAAAAAAAGTAAAATTTTTATATTAATAAAAAAAAAATTTTTTTTCAAAAAACGGCAAAATTTTTAATTAGAACCAAACATTGGAGGTTAAAAAAAAAACCTCCAATGTTTAACATCAAAAATAAAAAAATGTTTTTCCAAAAAATGCCAAAATTTTAATGATTTTAAATTATCAAAAAAAATTTTTTTTCAAAAAATGCCAAAATTTTAATGTTTTTTTATTATCAAAAAAAAATTTTTTCAAAAAACGATAAATTTTAATGATTTTAAATTAATAAAAAAAAAATTTTTTTTTCAAAAAAAGCAAAATTTTAATGATTTTTTTATTATCAAAAAAAAAATTTTTTTTCAAAAAATGCCAAAATTTTAATGATTTTAAATTATCAAAAAAAAATTTTTTTCAAAAAATGCCAAAATTTTAATGATTTTAAATTAATAAAAAAAAAAATTTTTCAAAAAAACGTCAATTTTTTAATGTTTTTAAATTAAACTAAATTAAACTTTTTATTTTTTTTTTTTAATTATAAAAATAAAAATTATATTTGATTTTTAATCATTTACATTATAATTTTAATGAGCAAAATACCA
>NBLL01000119.1 GCA_002084355.1 Bacteroidetes bacterium 4572_128
GAAGTTTCTTTATCCAATACTTTCAAAAATTTCTGTCGACCTTTAAAATATGGAACTCTGTAGGTCATACCATAGCCATCGCTTTTATCAAAAGCATGAACCATCAAATGGTCAAATTCTTTCTTTTTTTCTTCACTAAGTTTATCATCCGGCAAGACCATTAATTTATCTACCTTATCATTTAATTCCAAAAGAAATCTTAAAAATGCGGGTTGCGTTTTTTGTAAATTTTTAACTTTATTTTGATAAAAATTTAAAATTTCCGTCTGTGATGTTTCTATTCTCTCAGCAAATTTATAAGAAATTCTTGGCAAATTCTGAATGGGAATTGCCGAAATAAAATGAAGATCATCAAAAAAATAGAAAAAACTTTTTTTTAAAATTTGGTCATTTTTTAAAATCTCCCCTTTTTTTAGAAAAAAATCATTACATAATTTTTTTGCATCGTCCACATTTTCAAATTTTCCGGAAAAACCAAATAAAATATAGGATAACCTTTCAATGGAAATATACATTTCTGTTGGAGAAAGGGTTTTGTAATACATTATTTTTTTTATCATAAAAATATTTTTTTCAAAAAAACGTTAAAAAATTATAATTTTTTATATTTTTTAATTTCAAAATAAAAATTTTTTTCAAAAAACACTCAAAATTTCAATATTTTTTAAATTTAACAATGTGCGGTGAAAACACCGCACAAGCGCAGGAAATTTGTTTATTATTATTCTAATTGTTTAAAATTAAAAGGAACTCTAAAGAAAACATATTCTTCATACTCTCTAACAGTAGACAGAGTCATTCTTAAACTTTTCATATTATAAATATTAATTGTACAGTAAGATAATCTTACTCTTCTAAGAAAATCTTTATTATTTTTTAATTGATCATCGAAAATGATATAACTCAAACTAATATCTAAATAATTAATACTATCACAATTTAATAAATTCTCAGAAATACGTTTGGTGTACTGAAATGTATCTCTCGGTGGCAGTAAAAAAAAATTAATCGGCACCATATCAAAGATATTACCAAAATCATAGTAATAGTAATATAAAGTACCGCCATCTATTTTTAGAATGTCCAAAGGATATATAGATGAATATTCTTCTATATATGGTAAAAAAGCAAAAGGTCTAAAAAAAATAGTATCGTTACCACGATTAACAATTATTTCTTGAAGTGTAATCATTGTATCTTCTTTGGCTATAATTAAATCAACACCTAATTCTTTACCTGCACACTTATAAATTTGAGCAAATAAAAAAGATGGAAAAATTAGTATAATAGCCAAAATAATAATATTTCTCATAATCTTTACTTATGTATGTTAAAAATTACTTTACCATATTTAGGCTCTATATATAATTTAATAGTTGCATCATGAGCATTTATATAGTTCATTTTATACTTGGTTCTAAATAAATTTTCTCTCAATTCATGTTTAAATAATAAATCTCTTGGTATAGTTTCCCATTGTGGCATAATTATTCTTTCTACAATAACATCATTCTGTTTGTATTTTTGTATTATACCTTTACTAAAATCTTGTACATTAATGTTAGGACAAATTGAAACTTGACCATCAAATCCGTTTTTGGGTAAAAGAGTACTTTTTTGATCACCTTTACTGTCTTTACCATAGGTAGTAATAGATGCATTATGAAAAAAATGTTTTAAAAGAGAAAGGCACATCCGATCATCATAATTGTCTATATTAAATGGTTCTACCTTTGTATCAAAAACTCTTATCTTTTTAACCTCTATAAGATCTCCGGTAGATGTTCTTTCTATTAATTTTACATATAACATTTCAAAGTTTGGTGTATCAGGTATATTCCAATTTTGATATATACCTTTTTGAGTAATTGCATTTTGTCCATCTTTACTTTCATGTAAACCATATATTCTTTTACCTCTAAAATCAAAACCATTTTCTGTCTGATATAATATTTTATGTCCAGAAGTAATTAAATCATAAAGTAAACATAAACCTGTCTTAGGTATATTAACTGGGTTTGATTTTTTATCATCTGACAGTTTACTATATTTCTCAATACTAATTAAATCATCTTTTACATATTTTAATCTCTTTTTTTTAAACTTTTTAAGTTCCCTTCTTTTAAAAAATCCTAATTCTTTAACTTCTTCAGGTGTAAGATTTTCTAGTTCATGTCTTTTATATGTTAAAAAAACTTGTACAGGTTCTCTAATAATTAGATCATTAGCATCTTTTCTAATATTTATTTTTACTTCTATATATTTTTTATGTTCTTCACTTAATGTAGAATTTATATCAGCTAAAGCATCTTTATCTGTGGAAAGTAAATAAAAATAAGATTCCGATTCCTTAGGCAATACAGGTAATTCTTCTTTAGATCTTTTGTATTCAGAAAGTTTGTATTTTGTAGCAGGTTTTAAAACCTCTTCATTTTTTTCTGCATCTGTTATTTCATAATACGGAAGAATAGAGCTTGTTACTTTATCTGTTAAAAAAACAATTTTTTGATTTACCTTATCGCTATCTTCCATATAAAGATCAGAAGTTTCTTTATCCAATCCTTTCAAAAATTTCTGTCGACCTTTAAAATATGGAACTCTGTAGGTCATACCATAGCCATCGCTTTTATCAAAAGCATGAACCATTAAATGGTCAAATTCTTTTTTTTTTTCTTCACTAAGTTTATCATCTGGCAAAAGCATTAATTCATCTACCTTATCATTTAATTCCAAAAGAAATTTTAAAAATGCGGGTTGAGTTTTTTGTAAATTTTTAACTTTATTTTGATAAAAATTTATAATTTCTGTTTGCGATGTTTCTATTCTTTCAGCAAATCTATAAGAAATTGTTGGTAAATAATGATAATGAAACGCAATAACTCTTCCATTATTTGCCAATTTTATAATAATGGAAGAATTTTTTAAAATTGATCTTTCATTATTATTATCAGAAACTTTCAAATCTAAAATAACTAATGATGTCGGAACTTTTAATTCCCACGGTTCTCCAATTTCTATAGGAGTTTTCAAAGATTGTTCACTTGCTTCGTCTATTTCTCTAATTAAATCAGCATCTGCCTTAGTAATGGAAAATAATTCTTTTCCTCCTGTCCAAAGTTTTCCTTCATTTAAAAAATGCATCATTGGACGTTCGAAACCTGGTCTTACAGCTAATATTGCCTTAGCAGTGCTAGCTCTCAGAAAACTTTGAAACAAAAGGTCATTAGACTTAAGTTTCTCCATTTCTTTTCTTTCTTTATTCCAATAATAAGGAAAATATTCATAAGTCATTTGATCCCATTCAAAAGCTTCTTCCATAAATGCAAGAATTTTATAGTAATTTTCGTTACTTTGAATTTCCAAAAGAATTTTTTCCGGAGGAATACATCGATTATATTCACCTTTATCTTTTTTTATAGCAGAAAAATTAAAGGTTTTATCCAGAATACTTTCTATACAAGCTTTTCTGATTTCTTCTTTTTCTATTTGTCTATTAATTGCTGGATTATTTCCATAATCATCTCCATTACTTGTCAGCTGAGAAACCTTTTGATTGTATTCTCTTAGATCATTCTCGTAAACTTCAATAATAGAATTATAGATCTTTAACTTCCAATTTTCTATAGCTTTTTCACTCGGTATGCAAACTATAGAAATATTTATAATAAAACGTTCGGAACAAGAAATAATAATTGGTAATTCTTTTGTAGTTCCAGTTATTATATTTTCTTCTGAAGATTTATAAAACTTATTATCTATGACTCTACTATCACCATCTTGCAACCAAAGACTAAAGCCGGTAATTTCAGAACCTATTCTTATTTTTCTGTATGAAGAATATCCTATATTTGAATAAGATGCTTCCACAGGGACATAATCTTCAGGAATTTGTATCATTTTATGTGCTTTATAACTGTTTCCTATTTGATTATTGTCTTTATCTACATCAGGTTCACCTTTTAAAGTATCAAAAATAATCTGATTTTCAGGATAATGTTCAACTTCTTTAATTCCGTATAAAGCGGTCCAATATTTATAATTTTCTTTAGTAATATCGTCGAATGTTTTTAATCCACCACTTAATTCGCTCTCGTCACCAAAATCACTAATACCATCTCCATCTATGTCTGCATATTTATTTTCCATTTTTGCAGGATGTATAGGCATTTCTATTCCCATGATAGGGTTGCTTGCAATACTTTCCATGTAATTTGAAGCAGGTTTATCTACAATTAACTGATACATTATCCTTTTTCCGTAATTGAAAATTTTTACTTCATAGAATTTATCTAAATAATAATAAACTCCTGAAATGTTTCCTGTACCTTTAGTATTGTCAAAACCATGAGTATTGATTTCTTCTACTTCTGATTTTCTTGTGCGAGTGCGAGATTCACTTATCTGAGTAATAACTCTATCTAATGCTCTCTCTGTAATTCCCTTAGCATAAGAACTTGCACTTCTATTTGCTTGAGTCTGCTGACTGCTATTGCTGGAAGCATAGCCAGCATTAATAGAAGCACTGACAAATCCATTACCATATTTTGCTGAAGCGTTTATACTTTTATCTGTAGATTTTTGCTTATTTAAAATATCATTAGTTTCTTTCTGTATAGAAAATTGCTCATTAGATTGAGTATCTTTAAGGCTTTCACGCTCTGTAGAACTTTGCGAACTTATTGTTTCAGACATACTTCTAAAAACCCTATGTGAACGTTCTTTTTTCTCTGATTTTATTATGTTTTCTATGTGAGCAATTTCTCCCTTTTTAAATTTAAGAAGTTCTTTTTTCACTACTAATAAATCACCTACACCAGCAGCTTTAAGATTTGTTTTTACATTTTTTTTTACAACAAAATTTATTTCAGGAATATCTACAACAGTATTACCAATAATACATTGATTTATTCTGGGAGCTCTTGATAAAGATAGACGAATTTTTGTTATTTTATCTAAAATTAACTTTCTTATTTCTCTTAAATCCATTCCACATTCAATCTCATCAATACTTATTCCAATATCTTCTGAAAAGTTTTCTACAGCTGTGTCAGCATTAGAAGAACCATTATCAGATGAGTCAGAATCTCCATTAAAAACATCTCCAAGTAAAGTATTAAACTTTTCTATTTTAAAAACATAAGGAGAATTTTTTATACTTTTCTCTACTTGATATAGAATTTCTTCTTTTAGATCAGGGTCATTAGTATTGTCATTATCTTTTATATCAAAAGAACCAAAATTCTCTATCTTTAAATCTTCTAATGAAGAAGTTTTTATTAAATTCGCTAATTCTACAGAAACTGTTTTTTCTTTTCTGCTTATACTTTCATTTATAAGTTTATTAATTTTTGTTTTTCCAGAAACTGAATTAACTTGACTTACATCTTTATTTTCAATATCCATTTTTTTTAATTTGATGCTGTTTGATCATTAGGAAAATAAATTTTTTCTGCTTTCATCTCAAATTGCCCTGCAATTTTATTCCTTAAATCCTCTAATTTTATCTCCTTATTAATTTTTACAAGAGCTTTTTCTAATCTACTTAGTTTAGCTATTTTTTCTTCTCTTGTTTTTCCATCAGGAGATTCTAATAATTCCTCGTATTCTTCTTGTAGCAATAGGTAAGACGGAAAAATAAAATCAACTTCTTCTAATATTTCTTCAAAAGGAGTTTCATTTTTTAAACCTCTTCTTTCCATAATTTCAGAAATAATTATGGTAGCTTCAATTCTACCTTTAAAATTATTTTCCTCATTTGTTTCAGGCATTATATTTTCCGCATACAAAGTATCCCAAAGTATTTTCTTATCCCTAACAGTATAAAATTCTTTTGTAAAAGCATCATCTTGAAATCCAGTTTCAGATTTAACTATTCCTTTTAATTCTCCAATGCTACATTGGTAAGCATTACTTTGTAACCAATAGAACACATTATCATCTGCAGAAGGAAATCTATTTATAAAATTTTGAAATTTTAATATATTTCCAGAATTCCTTCCGTCTGTTATTGCTTTTTTAATTATCTCATTTCTTATCTTAATGTCAGTTTCCAGACAATTTTCAACGATTTTTATTACAGGAGGCGTATTAGAACCAAAAGCAACTTTTTGGTCTCTGTAGGAAAGTCTCCAAATTTGTCTTTCTTTTTCAATTAGTGGTGGACGTAAAGATAGAAATTTAAAAACATCCGTTTTTGCTTCGCTCATATTTGTTTCACTCATATTTTTATATGTATAAAAAAAAAAATTATTATATTTTTATTTATTAAAAATTTTCAAAAAATAATAAAATACTGTTGCAGTATAAAAAAAAATATTTAAAAACAAAATTTTTTTTCAAAAAATTTAAGAATTTTTTTATTTCAAATAAAAAAAAATTTTTTCAAAAATCGTCCAAAATTTTAATATTTTTTAATTTCAAAATAAAAATTTTTTTCAAAAAACACTCAAAATTTTAATATTTTTTATTTTGAAATCAAAAAATTTTTTTTTCAAAAATCGTCCAAAATTTTAACATTAAAAATTTTTTTTCAAAAAACGTCCAAAATTTTAACATTTTTGAAATTTAAATTAAAAAATTTTTTTCAAAAAAACGCCAAAAATTTTAATATTTTTGAAATTTAAATTAAAAAAATTTTTCCAAAAAAAACGTCCAAAATTTCAACATTTTTGAAATTTAAATTAAAAAATTTTTTTCAAAAAAACGCCAAAAATTTTAATATTTTTGAAATTTAAATTAAAAAATTTTTTTTCAAAAAAACGACCAAAATTTTAACATTTTTGAAATTTAAATTAAAAAAAATTTTTTTTCAAAAATCGTCCAAAATTTTAACATTTTTAAAATTTAAATTAAAAAACTTTTTCTAAAAAAACGCTAAAATTTCAACATTTTTGAAATTTAAATAAAAAAAAATTTTTTTCATAATTTGCCCAAAATTTTAAATATTTTAATTTCAAAATAAAAAAAAATTTTTCAAAATTCGTTTCTATCAAACATTGGAGGTTAAAAAAGAATACCAATGTTAAAAAATTTCTCTCAAAAAATCGTCCAAAATTTTAATGTTTTTGAAATTTAAAAAATTTTTTTCAAAAAATGCCCAAAATTTTAATATTTTTGAAATTTAAATTAAAAAAATTTTTTTTCAAAAATCGTCCAAAATTTCAATATTTTTTATTTTAAAAATAAAAAAAATTTTTTTTTCAAAAAATGACCAAAATTTTAACATTTTCAAAATTTATTTAAATTAAAAAAAAAATTTTTTTGAAAAAATGACCAAAATTTTAACATTTTCAAAATTTATTTAAATTAAAAAAAAAATTTTTTGAAAAAATGACCAAAATTTTAACATTTTCAAATTTCAAAATAAAAAAATTTTTTCAAAAAAACGTCCAAAATTTTAATATTTCCTACGCAGTGCGGTGTTTTCACAGCACAATTATTATAATAACGGTGAAAACACCGCAAAGCGCAGAAAGATTTTTTTTTCAAAACACCAATCTTTGTTTTAATATTCTTGTTAAAAATTGTAGAATTTTGGAAGTTAAAAAAATAGCAAATTTTTATTAATTTAAAATAAAAAAAAATGTAGGTATTTTTTTTATTAAAAAAATTTTTTACAAATTTTTAGTTTCGTATTTCATTTCACGTTTTTCTGCTTGCTTTAACCATTCTGGCACAACTTCTTTTATAAATCTTTGTTTTTCACTTCTGGATAAGCAACTTCTTCATTAAAACCTTTTGCTGCAAAAAGTCTTGCAAGTTTTATTCTTGCTTCCTGTGCTTTATCTATACCAGTTGCAATTATACGTCCAATTTCAACAGGCGAATGGAATGAACCACCATGACTTGCTGCAGCATAATCCCATCTCCATTGCGAGTGACGAATTAAAATTAAAATATCTTTCATCTCTTCTTCTGTAGCTTTTAATTCCCAAGCTTTTTTAGCTTCTACATGAGCTCTCACTAATAGTTCTTCTAATCTGTCTCTGTTATGAATAATTCTGTCTTGTCTTTCATAAACATCTTCTATAAGACTTTTCGTTTCTTCCCTATGACAAACTTGACAAGAATTTGCTACATTATTTAAAGGACTTTGTATTTTATGGTCAGAAAATTTCATTCCACCTTCATTTTTATAAGGCATGTGACAATCAGCACAAGAAACACCACGTTTTGCATGAACACCAGTTAAATAAACTTCATAACCAGGATGTTGAGTTTTTAACATAGGAGCTTTACTTAATTTGTGTGTCCAATCCTTAAAATTCATATCATCATAATACTTTTCAGCATCTTCACAAGTTAAACCATTGTCCCAAGGAAAAGTAAGATAAGCAGCACCAGGAACTTTCTTTTTATCAAAATAATATTCAACATGACACTGAGCACAAACCAAAGAACGCATTTCTTGATGAGTAGCTTTTGTAATATCTTTACCCATTCTTTCGAACGCTTCCACAAGAGCAGGACGAGAAATTTTTAATTCCATAGTTTTAGAATCATGACAATCCGCACAACCAATAATATTAACTATTTCATTTCCTTTTTCTTGCCATTTTCCCGAATAAAATTCGGCAACACCTTTTTCTTTCATAACTCTCGGCACATCAGGACTTTTACAAGTCCAGCAAGTGTTAGGCATAGGACTTGCTTTTCCATCGATAGGAGCACCTGTTCTTAAAGTGTTTCGCATATCAGTAAGTGCATAATAATGTCCTCTTCCTTGATTATAATCTTTAGAAAAACCATAACCTGCCCACAAAACAACTAAACGTGGATCAACTTCCAACATATCTATCATCGCACCACCATTATACTTACTCTTAAAACTTATATCTTTTGTATCATAATAAGTTTCAAATTCTCGTGGGAAATTTTTTCCCCAAACTTCATTTCTTGGCTCCATTTCACTGTGTTCCACTTGCGGTGTATATGCAAAAACCGCTTCAGCTTTTCTTTCCATAATAGTCGAAGCCAACCAACCTAAGAAAAATACAACAAGCATAGTCCCAAAAAATAATATGGGATGTAATTTATTACTTTTATTATTACTCATAATTTAAAAATTTATTTTTTATTTATAGCTTTTTTTAACCATTCTGGAACAATTTCTCCAACAAATTCCGGAATTGGTACTTTTGCATTATGAACACTTGAAAGACTATTCACTCTACCATGTGGAGTGTGCTTATGACATTCCCAACATTTTCTTCCTTGACGTTCATAATGATATTTATTTGTTTTGTGCATAAGTTTAGAGTCTGTAATTAATCCTCCATGACAACGTATGCAATTTTGCTGAACAACATCACTACTTGCCTCCTTTATTTTAATTACTTGCGGCTCATTTCTCATCACAAAAGCTGAAGCATGACCGAAACCATCTTTCCCCTTGAAAAAATATTTGTTTATAAAATTATCATGTGGAACATGACAATCATTACAACTTGCTTTTTCTCTATGTGCACTGTGATTCCAAGTGGCATACTGAGGTGCCATAATATGGCAATTTACGCACGTTTCTGGACTATCAGAAAGATATGAATCAGCTTTAGAAATTACAAATAAATATGCAATTAAACCAAACATAGCCCCTGTCAATACAGAAACAGAAGTTTTCCAGCTATTTGGCGGCCTAATAAATCGTATTAGTTCTTTCATATATTTAAAATTTAAATTAATTCACAATTAAGTATTTTTTTTTA
>NBLL01000120.1 GCA_002084355.1 Bacteroidetes bacterium 4572_128
AAAAAATTTTTTTTCAAAATCGCTAATTTTTTAATGTTTTTTAAAAAATATTTTTTTTAAAACCGCTAATTTTTCTAATAACTTTTATGTTCGAAAAAAAGTTTTTTTTAATTTTATTCTATATAAAATAATAACTAAAAAAAACTTTTAAATCTGGTTCGAATAAGTATTGTTCAATTTTTAATGTTTTTAAATCCAATTTTTTCACAATTTCATAAAAATTGTTTTTTCTTTCAAGAAAATGTTTCAATTTTTTTTCTGAGAAAACAATTTCTTGAAAAATGCGTCATGAAATTTTATATCTTATTTGACATTCTTTTAATTTAAAAAATTTTTTTCCAAAAAACATCAATTTTTTAATGATTTTTTGAAAAAAATAATCTAAATTATATATTTAACCATTTTTTTACTTCATTAATTTGCGGATTTTTTAAACCAAGTTTTTTCTTTTTATTTAATGAACATAAATCATTATGAAATTTTCCTGCTTTAATTTCTTTCAATTTGTTTACGGTATTAAAACCTAAATTTTGAATAACTTTTACCCACTCTTTTGGAATACCAATTTCTAAATATTTTTCTTCATTATCAAAAGATTGCTTTTTTTCTGCTCTCATCTGTGGAAAAAATAAAACATCTTGTATAGAATTTGAATTTGTTATTATCATAGATAATCTATCAATTCCAATTCCCAAACCTGCAGTTGGCGGCATTCCGTATTCTATAGATTTTAAAAAAGCTTCGTCAATAACCATTGCTTCTTTATCCCCACGTTTTCCTAACTCTAATTGTGCTTCAAAACGTTTTCTTTGATCTATTATCAATAGAACGATGTTTTTTCGCAAGAGGAGACATCTCTATAGGATAATCTGTAATAAAAGTTGGTTGTATTAAATTTTTTTCACAAGTCTCACCAAAAATTTCATCTATTAATTTCCCTTTTCCCATAGTTTCATCTATAGAAATATTTAAATTTTTAGCTGTTTCTCGCAAATCTTTTTCTTCCATTTTGGAAATATCTATTTTTGTAAAATGCTCTATTGCTTCGAACATAGTAAAACGTTTCCAAGGACGTTTGAAATTTATAAGGTTTTTGCCAACTTTAATTTCTGTTTTATTATGAATATCTAAAACAATTTTTTCAAGCATTTCTTCAACGAGATTCATCATCCATTTGTAGTCTTTATAAGCGACATACAATTCCATCTGCGTAAACTCTGGATTATGAAAACGACCCATACCTTCATTCCTAAAATCCTTAGCAAATTCATATACTCCATCAAAACCTCCAACTATTAATCTTTTCAAATACAATTCATTAGCAATTCTTAAATACAAAGTTCTGTCTAAAGTATTATGAAAAGTTTTAAATGGACGAGCTGATGCTCCGCCATAAATTTCTTGTAAAATCGGTGTTTCAACTTCTAAATATTCTCTTTTATTAAGGAATTCTCGCATAGAATTTATAACTTTTGTACGAGTTATAAAAGTTTTTTTTATATTAGGATTAACAATCAAATCAAGAGAACGCTGACGATAACGCTGCTCTGGATCACTAAAAGAATCAAAAATTTTTTTATCTTTTGTTTTAACAATTGGTATTGGACGTATAGATTTACTTAAAACAGTAAATTTTTTTACGTGAACAGAAATCTCTCCAACTCGTGTTTTAAACACAAAACCATTAATTCCAATAATATCTCCTATATCAAGTAATTTTTTAAAAACAATATTATACAAAATTTTGTCTTCTCCTTCACAAATTTCATCACGATTAAAATAAAGTTGTATTTTTCCTTTTGCATCTTGTAACTCTGCAAAAGATGCTTTACCCATTATTCTTCTGCTCATCAATCTACCTGCAAATTGAACATCTTGAAAATTTTTCTTTTCCTCAGAAAAATTATTTAAAATATCTTCTGAATTTGCGTTCACTTCAAATAAATCAGCAGGATAAGGATTAATGCCAATTTTTTTTAATTCTTCTAAAGAATTACGTCTTATAATTTCTTGTTCGCTAAAATTGTTCATAATTATTAAATATTATTTAATGTTCCAGAACCAGTAATTGTAACATTTATGTTTTCCGGAATAAGATTACCACTATAATTAATATCACCACTTCCAGAAATAGTACCACTTAATTTTCCATTATCACCATTATTAATGGAAATATCACAATTTCCAGAACCAGAAAGATTTACATCTACTTCTTTACTAACCAGATTAAAAGCATTAAAATTTCCCGAGCCGCTCAAAATCATATTATGAATATCTGCAACTCCGGATAAATTAATATCTCCAGAACCAGAAATAATTGAAGTTAAATTTGTTACATTTATTCCTTTCAAATTAATTTCTCCACTTCCTGATAATTCTAAATCTAAATTTTGAAAATTAATATCCTCAAAATTATTCTCTTCTATAATAATTTTTCCAGAGCTACTAAGAATTAAATTTTTTATTTCTGGGAGTTTAATATAAATTTTTATCAATTTGTGGTTTTCTAAACAACCATCTGTATAAATTTTTAAAGTTTTATCATCTTTGACTTTTGTTTTCAAAACTTCATAAACCTCACTTTGTGCTTGAATTTTCACCTCTTGGATTTCTCCATATTCTACATAAACTTCTGCACTTATTTGTAATTCTACGGAATTAAAAAAATCTACACTTCTAATTTTTTCTACATTTTCGCCACTACCATTTACACAATCCTTGTCATCGTCTTCACAAGATGGGAAAAATAAAATTGCCATTAATAATAAAAAAAATATTCTCATTTTTTTAAATTTTAAAATTTCTGTAAAAAAACATTTTTTTTGTAAAAAAAATTTTTTTATAAAATTATAAAATTATTTTATTTGCAAAAAAATTATAAAATTATTTTATGAAAATAGACATTCCACCAGTTGTTAAAAATTTACTAATAATAAATGGATTATTTTTTCTTGCTTATATTTCTTTAAAAGAATTTAATAATATAGATCTAAATGATTTTTTAGGTTTACATTATTTTGCTGCTGAGAAATTTATGCCTGTGCAATATCTAACTTATATGTTTATGCATGCAAATTTTGAGCATTTATTTTTCAATATGTTTGCTTTATTTATGTTTGGTAAGTCATTGGAAATTCTTTGGGGACAAAAAAAATTTTTAATTTATTATTTTGTAACTGGAATAGGTGCTGCTTTGCTTCATACCGTTGTGATGGAATTTGAAATTAGTGCTCAAATCAACGAATTAGGAATAACAATGGAGCATCCTCAATATAAAGATTTTTTAAATATGCACTTAGTTGTTGGTGCTTCTGGCTCTGTTTTTGGAATATTACTAGCTTTTGGAATGTTATTTCCAAATACAAAATTAATGTTATTGATTCCTCCAATTCCAATTAAAGCAAAATATTTTATAATTGCTTATGGAATAATAGAACTTTATCTTGGTGTTTCAGCACAAAATGATGGTATAGCACATTTTGCTCATCTTGGAGGTATGCTTTTTGGCATTTTATTAATTTTATTTTGGAAAAAAAAAAATAAAATATAATTTATATAAAAAAATTTTCAAAAAACGTCCAAAATTTTAATAATTTAAATTTCAATTTTTTTTTTTATAATTTGCCTAAAATTTCAATATTTTTTAATTTGAAATAAAAAAATTTTTTTTTTATAAAAAATACAATTTTTTTTATATTTTCGCTTTTAATTAAAAAATTTTTTTTTATTTCAAATTAAAAAAATTATGAAAAATAAATTACTAGTTCTTTTGTTTATGCTTCTTTTTATTGGAAATATTTTTGCAGAAAATATTCCAGAAGAAAGAGCAAAAATTATTGCAAAGAATTTTTATTTCGATAGAATTAATGCAATAGATAATAGAGATTTTGCATCTATAAAATTGACATCTGTTGATTTTAGAAATGAATATTTCCATGTTTTTAATGTTGGTCGTGATGAAGGTTATGTTGTTGTTTCAGCAGATGATAGAGCAATTCCAATATTGGCGTATTCTTTTGAGAGGAATTTTAAAACAAATCCTAATCTTGATTTTTTCTTAAATATGTATCAAGAGCAAATTAAATATGCTCGTGAAAATAAAGTTTTTTCTTCTGATTTTATCAAAAGGAAATGGGAAAAATTAATTAATTTTTCTTTTGAAAATACAAAAGATGACGAAATAGTAAGTGTAGAGCCTTTAATTTTTACAAATTGGAATCAAGGCTATCCTTGGAATGCAATGTGTCCAATTGATGCTGCTGCAACTGACGGTCGTGTTCCTGTAGGTTGTGTTGCAACAGCAGCTGTTCAAGTTATGAAATATTATAATTATCCAGAATACGGTATAGGTTCACATAGTTATTATGCTTCTGGTTATGCTTTTACACCAGCTTTAGCAAGTGCTTTGCCTTTATATTTTGGTTATAGTTATGATGCATCAACTATTAGTAAAAATTCATATTCATCAGATAATGCTTGGATAATCGATATTAAAGAACAATTAGATGCAAAACGTCCTATGGTTTATGCAGGAAGACCAGAAGATGGAACTGCTGGACATGCTTGGGTTTGTGATGGTTATCAAATGGAAGACGGTCAAGATGCTTATTTTCACATGAATTTTGGATGGGGTGGTTCTGGAAACGGTTATTGTACTTTAGATAATATTATCACTTATGCTACTGGCGGTGGTTCACAAGATGATTTTAATTTGGACCAAAGAGCGATAATAAATTTATATCCAGATGATGCTGATTATCCTTATCATTGTAATTCAAATAATTACATAGGAGGAATAGAAGGAACTTTTAACGATGGTAGTGTAAATGAAGATTACCAAAATGGTAATAATTGTAATTATATAATAGAACCAACTTGTGCTGCTATTTATTCTTATGTAGAACTTAGCTTTGATAGATTCGATGTAAATTTGGGTGATGTATTAAAAATTTATGATGGAAATTCTTCCGAAACAGAAATATTAGGTGAATATACTTATGGAGATACTATTTTACCAAATAATAAAATATATTCTACTAAAGGAAATGGTATGTATATTAATTTTACCACTGATGAACAGTATAATGCTTCAGGGTGGAATGCTTCTTATAAAACTAATTTATGTCCTATAGAAAAAGATTTTGGTAAAAAAAATGATGTATTAAATGACGGTAGTGGTTTATGTGTATATGGTGCTTCTTCTTGTAAATATATATTAAATCCAAATGATGCAACTACTTTTACTTTAAATTTTTCTGAGTTTGAAAATAATAATAAAATTCCTTACAAATGGTTCTCATAATGGTGACGGATGGACTTTTAATTATACTTCAGATGGAACAGATAATGATGTTGGAATTATCGAAAAAGAATCAAATAAATTATTTGAAAATTTTAATGTTTATCCTAATCCAACAAAAGATTTTATAAATGTTTCTTTTGATAATGAAAATTTACAAGATATTGAAATTGATTTTTATAATGTCTTAGGAAAAAAAGTTTACTCAGAAAAATTAAATAATTTCTCCGGAAGTTATGAGAAAAATATTGATTTTTCTAGGATGCCAGAAGGTATTTATTTCCTAAAAATGAAAACAGAAAATGGAAGCATTAATAAAAAAGTTTTATTAATTAAATAATAAAAAATTTTAATATATTTTCAATATAAAAATTAAAAATGTTCGCAGCGAATATTTTTAATTTATATAAAAATTTTTTTTTATTAAAAATTTGGCGTTTTTATGAAAAAAAATTTTTTTTATATAATTGAAAAATGAAAATAAACCTATTATTTATAATGTTTTTTTTCTTTTATTTGAATGTGTTTGGACAAAATAAAAATAAAAAACAAATATCTGCATTACGAATTTCTGAAAAAATAATCATAGATGGTGATCTATCAGAATTATCTTGGAATAAAACAAATTCTGCAAAAAATTTTAAAACAAATTCGCCAACTATGAACGAAAATGCAAATCAAAAAACCGAAGTGAAAATCCTTTACGATGATAATGCAATTTATTTTGCTGCGATTTTATACGATACAGAGCCAGATAAAATTTTAAAAGAATTAAGTAAAAGAGATAGTTATAATAATACAGATTTATTTACGATAACTTTAAACACATATAATGACGGTCAAAATATATTTAATTTTAAAGTTACTGCCTCTAATGTTCAGCTAGATATAAAAAATTCTGCAAATAGTAATGATGTAAATTGGAATGTCGTTTGGGAAAGTGAAGTGAAAATTACAAATTTTGCTTGGATAGTTGAAATTAAAATTCCATACTCTGCAATAAGATTTCCAGCAAAAAAAGAACAAACTTGGGGAGTAAATTTCTGGAGAACAATAAGACGAATTAGAGAAGTTTCTTCATGGAATTTCGTTGATAGAGCTTTTTCTTCCGGAAGTCAAGCTGGAGAAATAATAAATCTAAAAAATATTAAAGCACCGTTTAGATTAGAATTATTCCCTTATTTATCAGCTAATTATTTGAAAAAAAATAAATCAGATGCTTTTTCATATTCCGGAGGTTTAGATTTAAAATATGGAATTAGCGAAAGTTTCACATTAGATATGACTTTAATTCCAGATTTTGGACAAACAGCGTCTGACAATAAGATTCTAAATTTAACGCCTTACGAAACTCATTATTCTGAAAATAGACAATTTTTTACCGAAGGAACAGAATTATTTAACAAATTAGGTTTATTTTATTCCAGAAGAATAGGAGAAAAATCAAGCTATATTGAAAATAATTATCACCAAAATGAAATAGTGAAAAATCCAAAGGAAACAAAATTATTAAATTCTACAAAACAACTACAGAAAACTCTTATTCTACTTTAAAAGATACTTTAACTGGAATAGAAAGAGATACATTAGCAGAACCTTTGACAAATTATAATGTAATAGTTTTAGATAAAAGCTTTGGCAAAAATTCTTATTTGAATTTTACAAACACTAATGTTTTCAAACATGAAACAGAAAATATTAAAAATGTTTTTGGAACTGGTTTTAAATTTTTAGATAAAAAAAATATTTATGGTATAAATGGAAAAATTGCGTTTTCTTCAGAAAATGATACTGTAAAAAGTACAGAAAATAAATCTGGGTTTTTTACAAATTTGAATATTGGAAAACATTATGGAAACTTATATTATAATTATAATTTCGAAATTATTGATGATAATTATACACATAATGCAATGGGATTTTTATTTAAAAATAATCAAATTTATAATAGCTTTTACATAAAATACAATATTTTTGAACCAACAAAATATTTTTTAAATTACTCCATAGATTTTAATTTTCGCAATGAAAGTCTATATAAACCAAGACGTTTTACAAAAACAGCCATAAGTATTTCAAGCAATATAAAATTTCATAATCATCTTACTTTGAATTTTAATATAAATACAGAACCTCAAGAAATGAGAGATTATTTTGAGGCAAGGGAAGATGGAGTTGTTTTTAAAAAACCTGCAAGACATTGGATAAGCTCTTGGTTTTCAAGTGATTATAGAAAAATATTCGCATTAGACGGTTATTGGGGAATTTTAAATTCTAATTTCAAAAATAGCTTTTGGTTTGGTTTGACACCAATTTGTAGAGTTAATGATAAATTTTCTTTTAGACATAGTTTCGCTTTTGATAATGATAAAGGAGAAAGAGGATATGTAACAAACGACGATAATATAATTTTTGGGAAAAGAGATATTAAAGCAATTATAAACACATTTAACACGACTTTTGTTTTTAATAATAAAAGTTTTTTATCAATAAAATTACGATATTATTGGAAAGAAGTTATTCATGAAAAATTTTATATCTTGAATAAAAATGGTTATTTAGACGACTATTTACATTCTGAAAATGAAGATATGAACGTGAATATTTATAATTTTGACTTATCTTATTCTTGGAACTTCGCAGCTGGAAGTTTTATAACTTTGGTTTGGAAACAGGAAATTTTCAACGATATTAACGATAAAAATAAAGATATTATTTATAACTTCAAAAATACTATTTTAGATGAATCGCAGAGTAATTTTCTCTCTATAAAAATTTCTTATTATTTAAATTACAATTCTATAAAAAAATTAAAATTTTAATTTTTTAATTATAAAATTCGTAAAAAAATTGCGTTTTTTAAAAAAAAAATTTTTTATAAAATTATAAAATTCATTAAAATTTTGCGTTTTTTGAAAAAAATTTTTTAAATTCATTAAAATTTTGCCGTTTTTGAAAAAAAATTTTTTTTAAATTTTTAAATTCATTAAAATTTTGCCGTTTTTTAAAAAAAAAATTTTTTTTTAATTATTAAATTCATTAAAATTTTGCCGTTTTTTGAAAAAAATTTTTCTCCAAAATCGGCATTTTTTTAATAAAATTATTTTTTAAAAAATTTTATTAAAAATCGGCATTTTTTTAATAAAATTATTTAAAAAAAATTTTCTCCAAAATCGGCATTTTTTTAATAAAATTATTTAAAAAAAATTTTCTCCAAAATCGGCATTTTTTTAATAAAATTATTTAAAAAAAATTTTTTTTTTAAATTATTAAATTCATTAAAATTTTGCCGTTTTTTAAAAAATTTTTTTTTTAAAATTATTAAATTCATTAAAAATTTGCCGTTTTTTAAAAAAAATTTTTTTTAAAATTATTAAATTCATTAAAAAAATTTGCCGTTTTTTAAAAAAAATTTTTTTTAAAATTATTAAATTCATTAAAAATTTGCCGTTTTTGAAAAAAAAATTTTTTTTAAAATTATTAAATTCATTAAAAATTTGCCGTTTTTTGATAAAAAAAAATTTTTTTAAAATTATTAAATTCATTAAAAATTTGCCGTTTTTTGATAAAAAAAATTTTTTTTAAAATTATTAAATTCATTAAAAATTTGCCGTTTTTTGATAAAAAAAATTTTTTTTTAAATTGAGCGAATACAATTTAAAATAAAAATTCCAAATTTTTTAAATTTGGAATTTGAAAAAATAAAAATTTTTATTTTTTTAAATATGTATAGCTTCTTTTAAAGCAACAGCAGCAGCTTCCATAATTGCTTCTGACATAGTTGGATGTGGATGAACAGCTTTAAGAATACCTTTTGCTTTTACATTTAATTTTCTAGCCAAAACAATTTCCGCTATCATTTCTGTAACATTCATTCCAACAAAATGTCCGCCAATTAATTCGTCATTTTTTTTATTAAAAATTAACTTAATAAAACCTTCTCTTGCACCAGAAGCAATAGCTTTTCCTGATGCTGTAAATGGGAATTTACCAACTTTTATATCAAAACCTTTTTTTATCGCTTCTTTTTCTGTGTAACCAACAGACGCAACTTCCGGAGAAGTATAAGTACAAGCAGGAATATTATTATAATCTATAAATTCTGGATTTTCACCAGAAATTTTTTCAACACAAAAAATCCCTTCAGCAGAAGCCAGATGAGCAAGAGCTGCAGTATCAATGACATCTCCTATGGCAAAAATATTTTTTACATTAGTTTGAAAATATTTATCAACTTTTATTTTTCCATTTTCCAACTCAATTCCCAAATTTTCTATGCCAATATTTTCTATATTTGGAGTAATGCCAACAGCAGAAAGAACTATTTCAGAATGAAATACTTCTATACCTTTTTTTGTTCTTACAGAAGTTTTACACATTTCACCAGAAATATCAACACTTTCAACATTAGATTTCACAAGAACTTTTATCTTAGATTTTTTAAAAGAACGCCCAACTTGTTTAGAAACTTCTATATCTTCAAGTGGTAAAATATTTGACATATATTCAACCAAAGTAACTTTTGTTCCTATAGAATTATAAAAATATGCAAATTCACTACCTATTGCACCTGAACCAACTATCAAAATACTTTCCGGTTGCTTTTGCAAACTCAAAGCTTCTCGATAGCCGATTATTTTTCGTCCGTCTTGTTTTAAATTCGGTAATTGTCGAGAACGTGCACCTGTTGCAATTATAATATTTTCAGCATTATAAGTTTTCTTTAAACCATCAAAATCCGTAACTTCTACTTTCTTATTAGAAAGTATTTTTCCAAAACCTTTTAAAACGGTAATTTTATTTTTTCGGAATAAAAATTTTATTCCTTTACTCATATTTTCTGCAATTTCACGACTTCTTTTTATCATATTTTCAAAATTCGCCGAGAAATCTCCAGAAATATCTACCCCGTAAGATTTTGCATTTTTTGTGTATTCATAAACAGAAGCACTTTTTAATAAAGCCTTAGTTGGAATACAACCCCAATTTAAACAAATTCCACCAATCTCTGCTTTTTCAATAATAGCAACTTTCATTCCCAACTGTGACGCTCTAATTCCTGCAACATAACCGCCAACTTCATTATAAGCTGAACAGCTGACTTGTTTTTGAAATTAACAACAGAACCAACAACACCAATTTCAATTCTTTTATCATAAACGTTCCTAAAAAAAGCTTCAAAATAATTTACTTTTTTATCTTTTTTCATTTTAACTTCTATCTTTTTTTTGTAAATTTCCTTAGAATCATCTTCTATAAAAGATAAAATTGGTAAACCTATTATGTTTTCAATATAAGGAGTTTTGAATAATTTTAAACCAGCACTATTGATATATTCTATAATTCCTTCCTCATTAATTATAATTATTGTATCAAGAGAATCATTCACAAGACTATTGTAACGCTCTTTATTATAACGCAATTCATGCTCAGAAGTATATTTTCCGTAGGCAAGTTCTATCTGTATTCCAAGAACAGATTTATCTATAGGTTTTATTATATAACCATAAAAAACAGTATGCAAAACACTGTCTAAAGTAGATTGTTTTGTGTCGCTCGTCATAAAAACAACAGGAATATCAAATTTCTTATAAATAATCTCTGTAGTCTGAACACCATTAATTTCACCTTCTATATGAATATCCATCAGAACTAAATCCGGAGTAGATTTTTTACAAATAGATATGGCTGCTTCTCCATTATTACAAACTCCAACTATATTATGACCTAAACTTTGAAGAAACATTTGATAAATCTGCGAAAGTAATTTATCATCTTCAACAAGCAATACTTTTAATCCTTCCATAAATTAAAAATTTTTCTAATAAAATATTTTGTAAAAATACAAAATTAAATTATACCTTCTTTTAAAATATCATGCAAATGTAAAATTCCAAGATATTTATTTTTTTCATCTATAACAATTAATTGAGTAATATTATTTTTTTTCATCAAATAAAAAGAATTTACAGCAAGTTCGTCTTTAAAAATACTTTTATAATTTATTGACATTATATCATTTGCTGTAATATTTTCCAAAATTTCATTTTTTTCTAACATTCTCCTAAGATCGCCATCTGTAATAATACCGCAAATATTATTTTTTTTGTCTAAAACTGCTGTCGCTCCCAGACGTTTTTCGCTGATTTCTAAAATAATTGTTTTGATTTTATCTTTTAAAAAAACTTTTGGTGCATCATTATTTATATACAAATCACTGACACGCATATATAATTTTTTCCCAAGACTGCCACCCGGATGAAATTTTGCAAAATCCTCATGAGTAAAACCTCTTAATTTTAAAAGTGCAACGGTAAGTGCATCTCCGATAACAAGCTGAGCAGTTGTGCTGGAAGTTGGAGCTAAATTATTTGGACAAGCTTCTTTTTCTACTGTTGCTCGTAAAATAAAATCAGATTTTTTTGCAAGAAAAGAATTTACATTAGAAACAATTGCAATAAGTTTTGTTCCTATATTTTTTATCAAAGGTACAAGTACCTTTATTTCCGGAGTATTTCCACTTTTTGAAATACAAATTACAATATCATCTTTTAAAACAATTCCTAAATCTCCGTGAATTGCATCGGCAGCATGCATAAAAATTGAAGGAGTTCCGGTAGAATTTAAACTGGCAACTATTTTTTGAGAAATATTAGCACTTTTGCCTATTCCCGTGATAATTACGCGTCCATGACATTTATAAATAAGTTCAACTGCACGAGCAAAATCATCATCTATATAATCTATTAATTTTTTTATAGCAAGACTTTCAATTTTTATTGTTTCTTTTGCTGTTTCTTTTATTTTTTCTAAAAAAGACATTTTTTTTATATTTTTTTTTTTATAATTTTATAATTTAAATTAAACTAAATTAAACTTTTAATATTAATAAGAAACATCGCTATTATGTTGAAACTGTACCAATATTTATCTTTAATTTCGTACCTAAAAACTATGCTTTTAAAGAAGAAACTATTAAACTTGTAAAAGATTTTCAAGATTATAAAAATGCTTTGGGTAGTGATAATTATACTTTTGTTGAAAAAATGAGATTATTATCTAACAAATTAGATTATTTTGAAAATAATAGGGTTGTTATAGAAAATGATTTATTATCAATTGATAGAACAAGTTCAAGAGTAAAAGTAGATAGATATTTGAAAAATATAGATTTATTTTTCAAAAAAATTACTTTCAAATTATCAATAATTAATATTGGAGAATTGTATATGGTTAATAATAAGTTATTTATAAAAGTAAAAGTTGAAAAAGATATAAATGGAACTTATACAGATAATTCAAATTTTAAAAAAAATTTAATACGTTTTTTAGAAATACAAATTTTTCCAAAAAAAAATGAATTCAAAATTGTAAGTATTTATACAACTGTTCTTGTTGATGAAGTAGCAAAAAGAAAAAAAGAAGAAGAAATAAAATACCTAAGAAAATGGTGGAACAAGCTTTCTTTAGATTGGAAATCTGAGTTAAGAGAACAAATAAAAATTTCCCGAATAACTCCAACTGATAAGCAATTAATTAAAATTTCAAATATAAGTGATTTATTTATAGCAAATAATAAAAATATAATTTCCTTGGAACCAATAAAAAATTTTACAAAATTAAAATCTTTTTATTTATACAAAACTTCTGTAATGAGTTTAGAGCCTTTAAAAAATTTGAAAAATTTAAGAATTTTATATTTTTATGATACAAAAATTTCAAATTTAAAATACATTAATAAATTAAAAAAATTGAAATATTTGTCTTTTTATAAAACAGAGGTAGATGATTTAGATGCTTTAAAAGAATTGAGGAATATTCATACAATTTATTTTCAAAATACAAAAGTTAAAGATATTTCTTCTCTCGGAAATATGAGAAATTTAAAAGAAATTTATTGTCATGATACAGAAATTGAAGATTTAAGTCCGTTAAAAAATTTAAATAAATTAAGATATTTAAATTGCAAAAATACAAAAGTCAAGGATATTTCCATTCTAAGCGGTTTGAAAAACTTGGAAGTAATAATTTTTGAAAATACAAAGGTTAACTCTTTAGATTCTTTAAAAAATCTAAAAAGATTAAAAATTATTAATTGTAAAAATACAGAAATTTCGGAGGAAAATATTGAAAAATTTAAAAAAAGATTTCCTGACGTTAAAGTAAATTTCTAAATTATATTTTGGCGATTTTTTGAAAAAATTTTTTTAATAATTTGAAAACCTAAAAAATTGACGTTTTTTTCAAAAAAAAAATTTTTTTTAATAATTTAAAAACATTAAAAAATTGACGTTTTTTTGAAAAAAATTTTTTTTAATAATTTAAAAACATTAAAAATTTAACGTTTTTTTGAAAAAAAATTTTTTTTAATAATTTAAAAACATTAAAAATTTAACGTTTTTTGAAAAAAAATTTTTTTTTTAATAATTTAATTCATTAAAAATTTAACGTTTTTT
>NBLL01000121.1 GCA_002084355.1 Bacteroidetes bacterium 4572_128
CATAAAATATTATTTTTTATATCAAAAAAAAGAATTATAATTGCCTTAAAATCAATAATTTATTCCTTAGAAAACGGCTATGGCGTGGACGCTTGACGCATAAGATAAAAAAAAATTTTTTCCAAAAAATGACGAATTTTTAATGTTTTTTTATTTGAATAAAAAAAATTTTTTCCAAAAAATGACGAATTTTTAATGTTTTTTTATTTTAATAAAAAAAATTATTTGAAAAAATATTTTTAAAAATTAAATATTTTTTTTAATAAAAAAATTTATTTTTGAAAAAATTAAAAATTAAAATAGTGAATAATAAAATAATAAAAAAGAGTTTTAAATTAACCACATTATCACTAAATAATGTTAGCACGATTTTTTTAATTGTATTTGTTATAATGATTTTTGGCACAATATCCTATATTTCTTTGCCAAAAGAGTTATTTCCAGAAGTAAATATTCCACAGGTTTTTGTTCAAACTGTTTATCCGGGAAATCCATCAGAAGATATAGAAAATTTGATAACACGACCTTTAGAAAAAGAAATAAAAAGCATAAAAGGAATAGATAAATTAAAATCTACTTCGTCCCAAGATGTTTCTATGATTTTTATAGAATTTCACATGGGAACTGACATAGAAGAAGCACTTCTTGACGTAAAAGATGCTGTCGATAAAGCAAAAAAAGAACTGCCAAATGATATGCTTGAAGATCCATCGGTAACAGATTTAGACCTCTCAGAAACACCAATTTTAAATGTTAATATTTCTGGTGATTATAGTGTAGAAGAATTAAAAAATTTTGCCGAATATTTGAAAGACGAAGCAGAAAAAATTAGCGAAATTTCAAAAGTAGAAATCAAAGGTGTAAACGAAAAAGAAATTCAAATTAATGTTGACCAGCATAAATTAGATGCAAATGAAATGAGTTTCAATGACATAGAAAATGCTATTGCTTCAGAAAATGTTTCTATGTCTGGAGGAGATATTAAGATGGGAAATATGCGTCGTTCTATACGAATTATCGGCGAATTTAAAAATATGAGCGAAATAGAAGATATTATTGTAAAACACGAAAAAGGAAATATTGTTTATTTGAGAGATGTCGCTGAGGTGGTAGACGGTTATGAAGAGCCAGAAAGTTTTGCACGTTTGTTTGAAGAAACTGTTGTTTCTATACAAATAGTAAAAAAAAGTGGTGAAAATCTTCTTGCTGCTTGTGATAATGTTTTTGCACTAATAGAAAAATCAAAAGAAGACGGAAGTTTTCCAGAAAGTTTACAAATCACAACGACAAATGATATGTCAGATATGATAAGAAAACAATTAAAAAACTTGGAAGATAGTATGATAATGGGTTTTCTTTTTGTTGTAATTGTTTTATTTTTCTTTCTGGGCTTACGAAATGCTTTATTTGTTGGAATAGCAATTCCTATGTCGATGTTTTTGTCTTTCTCAATACTTGGATTTATGGGAGCGACCATAAATATGATGGTTTTATTTTCTTTAATACTTGCACTTGGAATGTTAGTTGATAACGCAATAGTTGCGGTAGAAAATATTTATCGTTTTACAAGTCAAGGTTATAAAGTTTTTGACGCTGCTAAGTATGCAGTTGGAGAAATTGCATGGCCTATAATTTCTTCAACAGCTACAACACTTGCCGCTTTTTTTCCACTGGTTTTTTGGGACGATGTAATGGGAGAATTTATGAGATATTTACCAATAACTTTAATAATTGTTCTTACGTCTTCTTTGTTTGTTGCTTTGATAATTATTCCAGTTTTTGCTTTAACTTTTGTTAAAGTAGAAGATAAAAATATCAAAACAAAAGAAAAAAAATCTAATAAAAAAAATTTTTACATAATCGCTGCTTTATTGATCTTTGCAATTATTTTTTATTTCAATGATTCTACAGCATTTGGAAATATTCTTTCTTTGCTTGCAATTTTAATACTTTTGAACATTTTAATTTTAGAAAAACTTACAAATTGGTTTCAAAATGATTTTCTAACTTGGTTAGAAAATTCTTATTTAAAATTATTAAATTTTGCTCTTTATAAAAAACGACCTTATTTATTCTTAATTTCAACTTTTTTATTGTTGATTTTTACAATTTTTCTTCTGGGTGTTAGAGTTCCAAAAATAGTTTTTATGCCAGATAATGAACCAAAATATGTTAATATAATTGCATTATTTCCTGTTGGTTCTGATATAACAATAACTAATGAAAGAATTAAAAAAATTGAAAAAGATATTTTTAAAATTTTAGAACCTTATAAAGAGATTATAAAATCTGTACTTACAACAGTTGGAAAAGGTGCAAATAGACAAAACGAAGTTTCATTAGATAAAAATTCTAATAAAGCATTAATAGCTGTAAATTTTGTAGATTATGAATTTAGAAAAGGAATTTCTACTTCTGAAATTATGAAAGTGCTTAGTGATAATTTATTAAATAAATATGCTGGTGTGGAATTTTTTTTAGAAAAAGATGCAATGGGTCCTCCAACAGGTGCTCCTTTAAATATAGAAATTTCCGGAAAAAGTATAGATAAATTATTTTCTATAAGTGATGAAATGAAAAAAACTATAGAAGATGCAAATATACCGGGAATAGAGAAATTAAAAATTGATATTGTTACAGGAAAACCAGAAATTATTGTAAATATAGACAGAAGCAAAGCAAGACGTTTTGGACTTTCAACCGCTCAAATTGCAGGAACTATACGTACTTCGCTTTTTGGAAAAGAAATCTCTGATTATAAAATTGAAGAAGATGAATATCCTATTCAATTACGTATGCAAAAAAAATATCGTTATAATTTGACTTCATTAATGAACCAAAAAGTTACTTTTAGAAATAATAGGGGAGAATTAATGCAAATTCCAATTTCTTCTGTTGCTAAGGTAAAATATAGTAGCAGTTATGGTTCTATAAAACGTAAAGATATGAATAGAGTTTTAACTTTATTTTCTAATGTTGTTGAAGGTTATAATGCCGATGAAATTAATAAATCTGTAAAACATTTATTAAAAGATTTTAAAACAGAAAAAGGATATGAATTTATTTTTACCGGCGAACAAGAAGAACAGGAAAAAACTGCAGCTTTTTTAATGAAAGCACTTCTTATTTCAGTATTTTTAATTTTAATTATTCTGGTAAGTCAGTTTAATTCTTTCATAAAACCGGCAATTATTATTGCGGGAGTAGTTTTTAGTACTATAGGAGTTTTCGGTGGAATTGCTACATTTAAAATGGATATAGTTATTTTAATGACTGGAATAGGAATTATTTCTCTTGCTGGTGTAGTTGTAAATAATGCTATCGTTTTAATTGATTATATAGATTATTTAAAATCTAACAGAAAAAAAGAATTAGGAATAGATGAAAAAGATAATCTTCCTTATAATGAAATTGTTAATTGTATTTCTATGGCTGGAAAAACGCGTCTGCGTCCTGTGCTTTTGACAGCAATAACAACAATATTAGGTTTATTTCCGATGGCTGTTGGTTTAAATATTGATTTTGCTGGTTTATTTAGCAATTTTGATGCTAATATTTATATGGGTGGAGATAATGCTTCTTTCTGGGGACCTATGTCTTGGACAATTATTTTCGGTTTAAGTTTTGCTACTTTTTTAACTTTAATAATTATTCCAGTTATGTATTTAATTACAAACAAAGTAAAAATTAAATCTGCTGATAAAATCATGATATAATTTCTTTATGGATTTTTTTTTCAAAATTTTAATGCTTTTAAAGCATTAAAAAAAAATTTTTTAAAAAACGAAAAATTTTAATGTTTTTAAATTATTAAAAAAAAAATTTTTTAAAAAACGAAAAATTTTAATGTTTTTAAATTATTAAAAAAAAATTTTTTAAAAAACGAAAAATTTTAATGTTTTTAAATTATTAAAAAAAAAATTTTTTTCAAAAAAATCGCACAAAATTTTAACATTTTGAATTTTAATAATGTGCGTGAAAACACCGCAAGTGCAAGAAAAAAATAATATAATTTTGAAAATTAAGTTCTATCAAAAAAAATAAAAAAAAAAATTTAAATTAAAAAAAAATTGTATCTTTGTTAAAAAAAAAAAATAAATTCTATGGAAACAATCACATACCAAAAGATGAATATCTTGCTTTAATTCAATTATATAAAGAAATTACAGAAAAAATAGAAAAAATAAAAAATTATAAAACAAATAAATACTTGGAAAGAAAAAAAATCAATACGTATAAATATTGTGGAATTATTTCTTTACCTAAAGATGCTTTAAATATTCAAAAAGAAATGAGAAGAGATGAGTGGAAATAATTTTATGGTTGATACAAATATTATTCTTTATATTCTAAATGGGAATAAAGAATCTTTTATTACTGAATTAGAATTGCTTGGTTTTAAAGGTATTAAAGAAAATGAAAAAGAAATTATCAAAGATTTTTTATTGAATGTAAAATAATAGACATAAATCAAGAAATTAAAGACTTCACTTTAAAAATTAAACAAAACTACAAAATGAAATTACCAGATGCGATAATTGCAGGAATACAATATTTTTGAAAATACCTTTAATAACAGCGGAAAACATTTTGCTAAAATAGACGAAATTGACTTAATTTTATTTAATTTTAAATATTGAAAAATAAATTTTTAAAATCATAAAAATTTGTAAAATTTTGGCGTTTTTTTGAAAAAAAAAAATTTTTTTAAATTTAAAAAATTCGTAAAATTTCTGCGTTTTTTTTGAAAAAAAAATTTTATAATAAAAATTTTTTTTTTTTTTGTAAAAATTTATATTTTTGTGTAAAAAAAATAAAATGAAAGTTTATCTTGACAATTGTTGTTTTAATCGTCCATTTGATGAGCAAATTCAAATTCGTATTTCTCTGGAAACACAAGCAAAATTATATGTACAAGAAGAAATAAAAAAAGGAAATATTCAATTGGTTTGGTCATATATTCTTGATTACGAAAATTTCTTTAATCCATTTGAAGAACGAAGAAGAGTTATTCAAAGATGGAAAAATATAGCTATAGAAGATGTTAATGAGAATGAAAAGATAATTGAAAGATCAAAAGAAATAAAATAAATTGATTGGTATAAAAAGTAAAGATGCTTTACATATTGCGTGCGCGATTGTCAGCAAATGTGATTTTTTCCTTACAACCGATGATATTATTTTAAAAAAAATGAAAAATTATAATAAAATTGGAATTTTGAACCCTATTAATTTTATTCAAATTTTAAAATAAAAAAATTATGATAACAGATACAGAAATAAAAAATTAAAGAGAAATTTGATTACACAAAATGGCAAAAACAACTTTTTATAGATATAGACGACATAAAAATGTTAAGTCAAAAAGCTATGAATTTTAGAAAATTTATTGAAAAATAGAATTTTTTTTTAATTTAAAAAATTCGTAAAAAATTGGCGTTTTTTTGAAAAAAATTTTTTTTTAAAATCGTCCAAAATTTTAATATTTAAAAAAAAACAGCATTGGTATTTTTTCAAATCTCCAATGTTTCGAACTAAACATTGGAGATTTAAATCATTTAACTTTCCAAAAGTTTCAAACTTTTGGAAAGTTGTTAAACATTTACTTGCCAAAAGTTTCAAGTCATTTATTTAACTTTCCAAAAGTTTCAAACTTTTGGAAAGTTGTTAAACACATTTTATTTTCTATTTGTTTTTTATGAAATTCCCAAAATTGTTTTTTATCTCCAAACCAACTAATAACTTTTTCACGAGAAATTTTTGAAGATTTTTCTGAAAAAAAAGCTTCAAATGAAGAGAACTTCCAATCTCGTAAGTCTTTTACAAAACCATGATGAACAGGATTAAAATGTATGTAATGAATTAACTGCTTAAAATAATTTTCATCTGAAATTTCTTTGCGTTTAAAATTGGACATGAATAAACTTCCTTTGCGATTTTGTTGTTTGTTAAACGATTGAGTATAAGAACTAAAAAGATTTGAAAATTGTTTAGAAATAAACATTTCTATTGTGGAATAGTTTTTTGAACTTTTGGAAAGTTTGAAACTTTCCAAAAGTTGATACGATTTTATTTGTATTGCAAAATGAATATGATTTGGCATCAAACAATAAGCTAAGGTATGTGCAATTGGACTAATATATAAAGTATATTTTTGAAGAAAAAACAAATAATTATTCTCATTCAAGAATAGATTCTCTGAACCATTTGCACGATTATAAATGTGATAATAAATATCAGGTTTTAATAAAATTGTTTTCATATAATTTTTATTTAAAAGATTTAACTTTTCAAAGTTTTAAACTTTGAAAAGTTAAATAAAATTGTTTAACTTTCCAAAAGTTTTAAACTTTTGGAAAAACTACGGGATGAGAACAAGACGAAAGCCTATGAAGTTGTGGCTGTGGGTAGGCGTGCGGGCGTTGCGATAGGCTGGACGACAATACCCAGCGCTGTTGCTCCAACTCCCACCACGCAAAACACGGGTCGAACCACTTGTAGCACCTTTAGGATTTTCTTTAGAACTATTGCTATAGTAATTGCTGTCATACCAGTCAGAACACCATTCCCAAACATTCCCACTCATATCATAAAGACCATAAGCATTAGGTGAAAAAGAACCTACTACAGTTGTTTTTTTTCTATATATTCCTTTACTACAAGATTTATATGGATAATTTCCATCATAATTTGCCTGAGATGTAGAAATACAATTTCCTGTATGAAAAGTTGTTTTCGTTCCTCCTCTTGCTGCATATTCCCATTCTGCTTCTGTCGGTAATCTAAAATTCTTTCCTGTTTTTTTATTTAATTTTTTGTAACCGCTCATTATAGTATGGTAAAAAAAGTTTTTTCGCAAAAAATAAAAACCATAAAGCTTTGATTTTAAGGTTGTTACGTTTTTTGTAAAATG
>NBLL01000122.1 GCA_002084355.1 Bacteroidetes bacterium 4572_128
AGATTTTTTATAATCAAAAAAAATTTTTTTTTCAAAAAACGCCAAAATTTTAAGGTTTTTTATAATCAAAAAAACGCAATTATTTATAATCAAAAAAAAATTTTCCAAAAAACGCCAAAATTTTAAGGTTTTTTATAATCAAAATTTTAAGGTTTTTTATAATCAAAAAAAAATTTTTTCCAAAAAACGCCAAAATTTTAAGGTTTTTTATAATCAAAAAAACGCAATTATTTATAATCAAAAAAAAATTTTTTCCAAAAAACGCTAAAATTTTAAGATTTTTTATAATCAAAAAAAAATTTTTTTTTCAAAAAACGCCAAAATTTTAAGGTTTTTTATAATCAAAAAAAAATTTTTTGGAAAAAAATGCTAAAATTTTAATGAATTTTATAATCAAAAAAAAAATTTTTTTTCAAATTCATCCAAAATTTTAATGTTTTATTTTTTATAATAAAAAAAATTTTTTTCCAAAAAACGCTAAAATTTTAAGATTTTTAATAATAAAAAAATCGGCATTTTTTGAAAATTCATTTAAATGAATTAAAATAAAAAAATTCAATAAATTATTTTTTTTTGATAATTCTATATCCTATTCCAATATTTATTAAAACAGTTCCAAAACCTACTTCAGCATATATTGGGAAATTTTTCATTATGTCAAATTCTACTCCCATTTTTAATAATGTTGATATGTCTGTTATTTTTCCTCCTCTGTTAAAAACAATATCTTCGTCTTCTGTTGTTGTTTTTATATCGCTAATAACATCAGAATTATTTAGTGAAATTCCTAAAACAGCATAAGGACGAAAATAATCATATTTCGTTTTTGCATAATATCTTCCCCATAAGGTAAAACAACTAATTTTTTGTTCGGCATCAAAATTAGTTTCCGTAAATTGCAATCTATCATTAAATTTTGCATCTGCAGAATAAGAAACCTCTGCATAAGATAAACCAAAAACTGTATTTGTTGTAATTCCTAAACCAAGATTAAACTCTTTATAAGAACTTGTCGTTTTGAAGTTTTTTAATCCTATTTCATTTGTTGGCGAATAAATTTTATACATACCCGAACCAATATGAAGAAAAATATTTTTTTTTACAAAAAGGTCTTCTATATCTTTATCAGGAACAGTATCAATTAAAAATTCATTTAAACGTTTATTTACATTTGAAATGGCAGCATCTCCCTTAGAAAAAACATCTTTCGTTCCGTCAGAATAATGTATTGCAAAAATTTTAGATTTCAATAAACTATATACAGGTCCGTCTTTTTGGTCTTCTCGCTGATATTTTATCTCTGCCAAACCAAGCTCTTTAACATTTGATTTTATTAAACTGCCATCATTTAATACAATTATATCCTGTGCTTTTAGAATATTTTGATAAAAAAAAGCAAATATAATTGCCACCAAAAATATATTTTTCTCTATTTTCATAATATATTATCTTATTTGATAATTTTCAAAATTAATTTTAATTACACGCTCTTCTTCTCCTCCATCTTTATAAACTGCGCCTTCTAAAACTCCAGAAATATATTTACGTTTTAAATCGTAATCAAAAATTTTAATTTCTGGAATAAAAGGCATAGTATCATTTATGTAAAAACGTGATACAATATTTTCCATATCAAGATTTATTTCTGTCAATTTTATGCTTGAAATCAAACCGTTATCTGTTAATTGATTAGAGATTTCCATACGTTCTCTAAATTCATCGAAATAAAATTTTGCATATAATTCTTTCGAATAAGGAAAAGATTTATCATAAATTTGTATTTCCAAGAATTGGAATTTTGAAGTATCTGCAGTAGTATTATTTTCTATCTCTCTAATTTTAAAAACTTTAAGTCCCCAAGTTTTATCACCAACAACAACAGAAAAAGAAGCCTCTGGTGCACTAACAGAATAATCTTCGTAAGTTTCTGAGCATGAAATAAAAATAGAAAATATTAAAATAATAATAAAAAAAGTATTTTTCATAAGTTTTTTTTTAGCGAAAGTGAATTACTAAACCCATAGATGGACGAAGAGTCAGTTCATCAAAATCTTTTCCATCCATAGCTGTTACCATAATATTCAATCTTAATCTACCTATGGGAATTGAAAGACCTGCAGTAGAACAAAGGTATTTTAAATATACTGCTTTGTGATTTTCGTCATAAAAATTTAACCAACCAATGCCAGCAGAAACTCTAAAAATTCCTCCGAATATTATTCCTCCTTCTAATTCTGAAAAATCAAATCGCTTCCTATCTTCATCTATGATATTGGATAAATTATTATCTTCTATTTGCATCTCAAGAATTTCATTTGAAATAGAGCCAAGTCTTCCGAAAACACCAAATATATTTTTTTTCTTTCCATCTACATTAAAAGATTGTAAACCAAACATAGCATCTGCTCCTAATGAAGCTCTATTCTTTTTAAAATTTAAATCATCATTGTCGCCTCCATCAGTTCCGTAGTAATAAATCATACCTCCGCCTATTTGAAACACAGGCGACAAACCCTGCGAAAACAAATTAAAAGTTCCAAATAAACAGAATAACAATAAAAATATTTTTTTCATTTTAAATTTTTAATTAAAAAAAACGAATATATATATATATTTTAATTAAAAAAATAAAATTTTTTTAATTAAATTTTTTTTCAAAAAATGCCCAAAATTTTAATGTTTTTAAATTTTAAAAATAAAAATTTTTTTCAAAAAAACGTCCAAAATTTCAATATTTTTAAATCAAAATTTTAATATTTTTTAATCTTCAAAATAAAAAAAATTTTTTCAAAAAACGTCCAAAATTTCAATATTTTTAAATCAAAATAAAAAAAATTTTTTTTTCAAAAAATGCCCAAAATTTTAATGTTTTTAAATTTTAAAAATAAAAATTTTTTTCAAAAAAACGTCCAAAATTTCAATATTTTTAAATCAAAATAAGAATAACATTTTCAAACATTTGTGTTTAAAAAAAACCTCCAATGTTAAAAAAAAAAAATTTTTTCCAAAAAACGCCAAAATTTTAATATTTTTTAATCTTCAAAATAAAAAAAATTTTTTCAAAAAACGTCCAAATTTTTAATATTTTTTAATTTCAAAATAAAAAAAATTTTTTTTGAAAAATCGTCCAAAATTTTAACATTTTTTAATTTCAAAATAAAAAAATTTTTTTCAAATTCGTCCAAAATTTTAACATTTTTTTTAAAATAAAAAAAATTTTTTTCAAAAAATGCCCAAAAATTTAAATATTAATTTTTCAAAAAATTTTTTTTTAAAAAATTAATATTTTTTTAATATTTTTGAAATTAAAAAATAATTATGTTGAAAGGAAAAAATTTTATTGTCGGAATAACTGGCGGAATTGCTGCTTATAAAACTGCTTCTTTGGTAAGATTATTAATAAAAGAAAGTGCAAATGTTAAAGTTTTAATGACACCTTTGGCTAAGGAATTTATAAGTCCATTAACTATGGCAACCTTAGCAAAAAACCCCGTTTTGATAGATTTTTTCTCTGCAGAAAATGGAAACTGGAACAGTCATGTAAATCTTGGTATATGGGCTGA
Source organism: Bacteroidetes bacterium 4572_128 (assembly GCA_002084355.1). Lineage (GTDB taxonomy): Bacteria > Bacteroidota > Bacteroidia > Bacteroidales > 4572-128 > 4572-128. The sequence continues at coordinate 3,564 of NBLL01000122.1, forward strand.
TGCTTATATTATTGCTCCCGCAACCGCAAATACTATGGGAAAAATGGCAAATGCTGTGGCAAATAATTTATTAGTTACAACTTATTTATCTGCAAAATGTCCAGTTTTTATTGCTCCAGCTATGGATTTAGATATGTATAAACATCCAGCAAATCAACGAAATATGAAATATTTAAAATCCATTGGAAATAATTTTATAGAATCTGACACTGGAGAATTAGCAAGCGGTTTATTTGGAAAAGGACGTATGGCAGAACCTGAAAAAATTGTAGAAAATGTAAAATTTTTTTTTCAAAATAAATTGAAATTAAAAGGAAAAAAATTCTTAATTACAGCAGGAGCAACTCATGAAAAAATAGATCCCATTCGTTTTATTGGTAATTATTCTACAGGGAAAATGGGTTTTGCCATTGCTGAAGAAATTGCAAATCAAGGTGGAGAAGTAATTTTAATTGCTGGAAAAGTTTCTGTAAAAATAGAGCATAAAAATATAAAAAAAATTTTTGTTACGTCTGCAGAAGAAATGTATAATCATTGTTTAGAGCATTTTGAAAATGCAGATTTTTCAATAATGACAGCAGCAGTTTCTGATTTTACACCTGTTTTGACTTTTGATAAAAAACTCAAAAGAGGAAAAGAAAATTTAATTTTAGAATTAAAACCGACAAAAGATATTGCAAAAAAATTAGGTGAACTGAAAACAAAAAAACAAATTTTAATTGCTTTTGCATTAGAAAGTCATAACGAAATAGAAAATGCAAAATTGAAAATTAAAAATAAAAATTTAGATTTTATTGTTTTAAATTCTTTGAAAAATAAAGAAACTTGTTTTGAAAGTGATAATAACAAAATTACAATTATTGACAATTTACATAAAATAGACGTTTTTGAAAAAAAATCAAAAAAAAACGTTGCTAAAGACATAGTAAAAAAAATGAGGAATTTTTTAATGAGGAATTAAAAATACCTCATTATTCATATCTCATTCCGTGTATACAGAGGAAGCAAAAATTTTTTAAAAAAATCTAAAAAAAATTTGCATATATAAATAATTATATTATTTTTGCAATTCAAATTAGAATTAGCATGGCTTTAATGGCTTCCGCTTTGTTTTTTTGTTTTTTTTGACAAATTTTTAATAAAATTAAAAAAAATGAAGAATTTAATTAAAATTTTTATTTGTCTGTTTGTGATAAATAGCAAATTAAGTGAACAAAATCTGGAATTTTTTGATTCTGAAGACTTCAAAAAGTATTCTGAAAATATAGAGTCAGGTAAAAGTATCGGCTATTACAGCTGTGATGGTAAAAATTATTATTTTTACGGAGATTTTAAAATTGTGAGAGAACATTTAATTGCTTCGGATGGTTCTTTTCCAAAAATAATAAAGAAAGGTAGCAGAACTTTTAATAACAAAAATGACGCTTATAAATTTGCAGAAGGTCTAGAAAATTTGGATATCCCGTATACTTGGGAACAATTTGAGAAACCTTTTTCTATTAGGATTGATTTTTAAAAAATTATTATAATATAATATTATGAAAAAATTTATAAATTTTTTTGGTATTTTAGGATTGTTATTTATTTTTGCTTCTTGTCAGAAAGATGTAAATGTAGATGAGAATTTAGAAATCATTGAAAATCAAAAGAAAAATAGCGTAACTGAAGAATATAATCAAGATGATTATTCTACAAAGGCAAAATGGGGACCTTATACAGATGAAGATTTTTACAGTATGATGATAGGCTGTGATACAAGTGGTTTGAGATTTACACAGTTTTTTAAAGCAAGAAGAAGATCCGAAAGATTTTTTGCAGGAATTGTTCCATATCACGGACCAGAGTTTATAGAAAATGAAAAAAAAGTAATGGATCAATTGGATACCATGACAAATGTTGTAAATGGTGTTAGAATTTTAAAAGATAATGATATTATTGTTGTTTTTTATCCAACAGAAAACACTTTTGATTATTTTTATGGTGATGAAAATACTGTTAATAATTTTTTATTAGAAGCAAATGTTTTCACTGAATATCCTCCAGAAACTGGTTATCATCCAACTGATATTAATGGATGGTTGAAACACAAAGGTCGTAAAAAGAAAAAATTTTATGGGAAAGATCATATTCCAAAATATAGATATTGGATATGGGAAGATTAAAATAAATAAAAAACCAATTATATAATATAATTGGTTTTTTTTATTTTATCAAAATTATCATCGTCCACGATAATTTTGATAATCAATTAAAAAAAATCATTAAAAAAACTAAGGTTTTTTTCAAAAAAAAATTTAAACTTTACAAACCAAAAAAATTCGTGAAAAATCACCTGTTTTTTGAAAAATTTTTATAAATTATAAAATTCGTAAAAATGAGGAATTTTAATGAGGAATGAGGAATGAAATTTAAGAAAATCTTTCATTCCTCATTATTCATTAGAAATAATTCCTCATTAAAAAATTACTTATTATTTTTTATCCATTCGTAACCTTTTTTTTCCAATTCTAATGCAAGTTCTTTACCTCCAGTTTTTACGATTTTTCCGTCGTAAAGAATATGAACGAAGTCCGGAACTATATAATCTAAAAGTCTCTGGTAATGAGTTATTATTATGCTTGCGTTATTTTTTGATTTTAAAGTGTTTACACCATGTGCAACAACTTTCAAAGCATCAATATCTAAACCAGAATCAGTTTCATCTAAAATAGACAATTTCGGCTCTAAAATAGCCATTTGGAAAATTTCGTTCTTCTTTTTTTCTCCACCAGAATAACCTTTATTTATAGATTTATTAGATAACTTACTACTAATTTCTACTAATTTTTGTTTCTCTTTTACAAGTTTTAAAAATTCACGAGGACTTAGTGGTGGTAAATTTTTATGTTTCCTATGCTCTGCAAGAGCTCTTTTCATAAAATTTATAATACTAACTCCTTCTATTTCAACAGGATACTGAAAAGCCAAGAATAAACCTTCTCTGGAACGCTTTTCTATTGGCATTTTTAAAAGATTTTTATTTTCAAAAATTACTTCGCCATCAGTAACAAAAAAATCATTTTTTCCAGCCAAAACAGATGCTAATGTACTTTTTCCTGAACCATTAGGTCCCATAATTGCATGAACTTCTCCAGCTTTAACTTCTAAGTTAAGACCTTTTAAAATCTCCTTATTTTCTATTTTTACTTTTAAATTTTTTATAAAAAGCATAATTTTATTTTATTTTTGAATTGCAAATGTAAAAAAATTAAATAATTATTTTACATTTGTGAAAAATTTGAAAAATAATTTTATTTTTGAAAAAATATGAATAACTTTTTTATAAATTTATTTGGTAAAGATATAACTTTTGCCAATGCTGGTTTTGTTTATTTGCTTTTGCTTTTAATTCCTGCTATAATTTGGTATGTTTTAAAACAAAAAAAGCAAGGAGTAAATTTACAGATTTCAAGTTTACAAGCATTCAAAAATGCTCCTAAAACTTATAAACATTATTTGCGTCATTTTTTATTTGTTTTGAGATTAATGAGTTTTTCATTGCTTGTTATTGTTCTGATGCGACCACAATCTAAGGATAGTTGGCAAGATATTACAACAAAAGGAATAGACATAGTTATTGCATTAGATATTTCTGGAAGTATGCTTGCAGAAGACCTTAAACCAAATCGTTTAGAGGCTTCCAAAAGAGTTGCGATGAAATTTATATCTGGACGAAGTTCTGATAGAATTGGATTAGTTGTTTTTAGCGGTGAAAGTTTTACGCAATGTCCTTTGACAATAGATCATAAAGTTCTAATTAATTTATTTAAAGATATAAAAAGTGGTATGATAGAAGACGGAACTGCAATAGGTCTTGGATTAGCAAATGCTGTAAATCGTTTGAAAGACAGCGACGCAATTAGTAAAATAATTATTTTATTAACTGACGGAGTAAATAATTCCGGAGAAATTGCTCCAATAGATGCCGCCAAAATTGCGAAAATTTTTGGTGTTAGGGTTTATACTATAGGGATAGGAACACGTGGAAAAGCTCCTTATCCTGTTCAAACTCCATTTGGAAAACAATATCAATATCAAGAAGTTGATATAGATGAAGAAACTTTGAAAGATATTTCTAAACGTACAAATGGAGAATATTTTAGAGCAACAGATAATAAAAGTTTAAAAAATATATATACAGAAATTGATAAATTAGAAAGGTCTAAAATTGAAATTAAAAAGCAAAATAAAAAGAACGAAGAATTTTTATTTTTTGCTATCTGGGCAGGAATTTTATTAATTGCTGAAATTTTATTAAGAAACAAATTCTAAAAAGAATAAAATTATGAAAAAAATTAAAATCTTAGATAAAAAATTTGAGATATTTATAAATAAAAAAGAAATTGAAAATGCTATAAATAAAATAGCAAATCAATTAAATGAAGATTATAAAGATAAAGAAGTAATTTTTCTTGGAATTTTGAATGGTTCATTTATGTTTGCTTCGGATTTATTTAAGAAATTAAAAATCAAAGCTAAGATAACTTTTTTAAAATTAGCTTCTTATGATGGTGCTTCAAGCACAGGAAAAGTAAAACGTTTGATTGGAATCAATGAAGTTATAGAAAATAAAAATCTAATTATTTTGGAAGATATTGTTGATACAGGAATAACTATTGACCATATTATCAGACAATTAAAAGGATATGAACCAAATTTATTGTTGGATATGGATTAGATTATGATGGTTATGGTAGAAATTTAGAAGAAATTTACAAAATTTGTGATTTATAAAAATTTTGAACGATTTTGAAAAAAATGTTTTTAACATTTGGTGTCTAAACATTGGTGTTTAAAAAAAACACCAATGTTGATTTTTAAAAATCTTAAAATTTTGGACGAATTTAAAAAATTTTTTTTTTTGAAATTAAAAAATTATTAAAATTTTGGATGAATTTGAAAAAAAATTTTTTTATTTTGAAAAAATAAAACATTAAAATTTTGGATGAATTTGAAAAAAAATTTTTTTTTTGATTATAAAATTCATTAAAATTTTGGCGTTTTTTGAAAAAAAAAATTTTTTTTTATTATAAAAAATCTTAAAATTTTGGCGTTTTTTGGGAAAAATTTTTTTTGATTATAAAAAATCTTAAAATTTTAGCGTTTTTTGGAAAAATTTTTTTTTGATTATAAAAAACCTTAAAATTTTGGCGTTTTTTGAAAAAAAAATTTTTTTTGATTATAAATAATTGCGTTTTTTTGATTATAAAAAACCTTAAAATTTTGGCGTTTTTTGGAAAAAATTTTTTTTTGATTATAAAAAACCTTAAAAT
>NBLL01000123.1 GCA_002084355.1 Bacteroidetes bacterium 4572_128
AAATATTTTAAGATTTTAATTTATTAAAAAAAAAATTTTTTTTCAAAAAAAGCAAATATTTTAAGATTTTAATTTATTAAAAAAAAAATTTTTTTTTCAAAAAAAGCAAATATTTTAAGATTTTAATTTATTAAAAAAAAAATTTTTTTTTCAAAAAAAGCAAATATTTTAAGATTTTAATTTATAAAAAAAAAAAATTTTTTCAAAAAAAGCAAAAATTTTAAGATTTTAGTTTATTAAAAAAAAATTTTTTTTTTCAAAAAACGCAAATATTTTAAGATTTTAATTTATTAAAAAAAAAATTTTTTTTTCAAAAAAAGCAAATATTTTAAGATTTTAATTTATTAAAAAAAAATTTTTTTTTCAAAAAACGCAAATATTTTAAGATTTTAATTTATTAAAAAAAAATTTTTTTTCAAAAAAAGCAAATATTTTAAGATTTTAATTTATTAAAAAAAAATTTTTTTTTCAAAAAAAGCAAATATTTTAAGATTTTAATTTATTAAAAAAAAAATTTTTTTTCAAAAAAAGCAAATATTTTAAGATTTTAATTTATTAAAAAAAAAATTTTTTTTTCAAAAAAAAATGTCAATTTGAAAAAAAATTTTTAATTGTATTTTAAAATATTAAAAAAAATATGGAAAATTTAAAAAAAAATATTTGGAAATCTACTATGGAATCTGGTGGAATTCTTGGTTTTGTATTAATTCTTTTTTCTTATGTTTTGTATTTACAAAATACAGATTTGAATAGTGAATATTCTTGGTTTTCTTTTGTAATTTTAATTGCAGGTATTGTTTTAGGAACAAAAAAATACACAAAAGAAAATCCATCTGTTATAATATCTTATAAAAGAACATTTTTTTGTGGAGTTTTAATTAGTTTCTTTTCAGCTTTTATTTTGGGATTTTATAATTTTATTCTTTTTGAAATAATTGATACAGAACTAATGCATAAAATAATTGTTTCTATGGAAGAAGAATTAATTATAACTAAAATGACAGAAGAACAAATAGAAATGATAAGTGCTTTTTATAAAAAAATTATTACTCCTACAATTATGGCTTTTGGAACTTTGTTTAGTATGACTTTTTTAGGAACGATTTTTTCTTTGATTACGGCTCATGTTTTGAAAACAGACAATAAAATAAAAGACCCATTTGATAAAGATATGAAAAATATTTGAAAAATTTGTTAATTGCTTAAATACAATTCTTTTAAAGAATTTTGGAATTTGCTCATGTTTTTACAAAAATTTTTTAATCTTATATTCCTATTCCGATAATTAAAATATCATCATTTTGTTCAATTCCATTTTTCCACCTTTCTATTGTTTTCTCAAGAATTTGTTTTTGTTCTGAAAAATTCTCATTAGATATTTTTAAGATTAATTTATTAAAATTTCTTGTTTGAAATTTTCTGCCTTTTTTCCCACCAAATTGGTCAATATAACCATCAGAGAACATATATAATTTGTCATTTTTATTTAATTGTATGATATTATTTACAAACGGTTTTTCTTTTAAAAAAATTCCTATTGGATTTCGTGTTGCTTTTATTATTTTTAGTTCATTATCTCGTACCAAATAAAGTGAATTATATGCACCTGCAAATTGTAAAATATTTGTTTTTTCATTAATTACACACATCGCAATGTCCATACCATCCTTTGTTTCATCGTAATTTTCGCCCTTTTGTTTTAGAGAGGTTTTTACATAAATTCTTAATTCTTCCAGAACTTCTGCAGCAGTTTTTATTTCTTTTTTTCTGATTATTTCATTTAAAAATGCAATTCCAAGCATACTAACAAAAGCTCCGGGAACGCCATGTCCAGTGCAATCTGCCGCAGCAATAATAATATATTCATCTATTTTTTTAAAATAATAAAAATCACCACTTACAATATTTTTTGGTTTATAAAATATAAAATGTTTTTTTAAATTTTCTTTAAAATCATTTTCATTCGGTAATAATGCATTTTGTATTCTGCTTGCATAATTAATACTATCAGTTATTTTACGGTGATTTTTTTGTATTTCATTTCTTTGTTTTTTTATTTTAATATTTTTTTCTTGCAATGATTTATTTGCTTTTTCTTGTTTTCTTTTTAACTTAAAAAACCATATTGCAATAATTATTGCCAATATTAAAAAAATTAAAATTGAAAATCCAGCTATTTTTTGTTTCTGTATAGTTATTTCTTGTTTTTCTTTATTTTTTTTTAATATAATATTTTCTTTTTCTTTTTTTTCTGTTTCATATTTTGTTTCCATTTCTATTAGCTGTTTATTTTTTTCTATTGATATTATGCTATCTGATATTTCTTTGAAACTATTTGCATAATAATATGCACTATCAAATAAATATTTTTCATCTTTGTTACATACAAATAGCTAAGTTTGAAATATTCTAATGATTTTTTATAATCTTTTTTTAATCCAGCAACTGCTCCCATACTGTTATAAAAATTTCCTAAAGAACGGTCGTCTTTTAATTTTTTTGCTATTTTTATTCCATTACTATAATAATATAATGCTGTATCTAAAAGAGTAAAATTTAATTTGTTTTTTTGAAATTGACTGATATAAATATTTCCAAAATTAATATAATATCTTAATAAATTTCGTAAATTATCCTTAGGTATAAATTCAAATGATTTTTTTTGATAGTATTTTGCTTTTTTATATTTTTCTATTTTACTGTTCATTGCCGCCATATTAGAATAAGATCGTCTTAGTCCAATTGTATCTTTGAATTTCAAATAAATTTTTTCAGATTTTAAAATATAAAATATAGCTTTTTCATATTCTTTTCTGTATTGATGCGAAATAACTAAGTTATCATAACTCTGAGCAATTCCAACAGAATCTTTTATTTCTTCTCTTATTCTTAAAGCTTGCAACTGAATCTCAATACTTTTATCTAATATTCCAGCCAACAAATAAGCTACAGAAATCTTATTTAAAGAATTAGATATTTGCTTTTTATTATTATTTTTTTTCGCCATTTCTAATGCAAAATTTCCATATTTCAAAGAACTATCTATATTCTTTTTTCTATAACACCAACTAATATTATTTAACGTTTCTATTTTTTGATTTTCGTTTTTACAAGTTTGTAAAAGATTTTTCAAAGAATCAATATTATTTTGAGCGTAATTATTTTTAATAAAAAAAATTAAAAATAAAATAATCAAAAAATTTTTCATTTTTTTAATATTTAAAAATGAAAAATAATATTTTTTATTAATTTTGAATTTAAATATTAATTTTTTTTTAATGAAAGAAATAATTTTAAAAACTTCTATTTATAAGTGTAAATTTTCTGAGCTAAGTAAATCAGAAAAATTATTAGTTAAAGAATGTAAAAAAATTATAAAATCAGCTTATGCTCCTTATTCATCTTTTTACGTTGGTGCTTCTGTTTTATTAGAAAACGGAGAAATTATTAGTGGAACTAACCAGGAAAATGCTTCTTATCCGTCTGGTTTATGTGCAGAAAGAGTTGCTGTTTTTTATGCAAATGCAAAATTCCCAAAAACACCAATAAAAACAATTTTAATAACTGCTTTTTCTAATGATAAGTTTGTAAAATATCCAATTTCTCCTTGCGGCTCTTGCAGACAAGTTCTTTTAGAAAGTGAAATGCGTTTTAAAAAAGATATAAAAGTTATTTTATTTGCCAAAGAAGAAATTATTTTTTTTAAAAATGTGAAAGGACTTTTACCTTTATTTTTCGATAAAATTCCTTAAAATTTTATTTTAAATCTATAGAAAAAATTCGTCCATTTCGCCAAGTGTCTATTGCTTCTAACCAATTTTCCTTTTTTGGATTTGGTATTAAATTATAGTCATTATTAGAAATAGATTTTTCATTTTTTTTGAAAGTAAAATTCATATATTTAGAAGAGTAGCTTTCTCCATAAAACCATTTTTCATAAAGTTCAGATTTCAAAACTTTCGTTGGAATGCCATAAATTAAATAAACCATTCCTCTGTCAGTTTTCCATCCTTCTTTATAAGTTGAAAAATACAAATTTGACCAAAAAACCCTCGTGTAATATATCCTTATTAATTCTTTTGCACGTTCTAAATTTCCTGTTGCTTGTAACCAAAATTTATCTACAATTTCTTTTTTATAATTATTTTTATTAAAATCTTCAAATTCTTTTTTTGAAGCTAAATATTCTAATGGAAAGAACATATTTTTTGCTTTTTTAACAAAAGGAAAACTATTCCCATAATTTATTATCAATAAACCATCAGAAGAATTTTTATCTGTTTGTATTAAAAAACAACCTTCTTTTTCAAAAGAAAAAGCTAAATTTTTATTGTATTTTACTTCTTTAATTGTTTCATAATCAATATCTTGTAAATTCCTATGAGAATACGGAGGAGAGGAAACAGAAAAATTATTTTTATAATATTTTATATATAATTTATCAATTTTTTTTCTTTTGAAAGCAATATAAAAAGTATCTTTTTTTCTTATAAAATTATGAAATTTCGGTGTTTTATATTTATTTAATAAAGAAAAATTTTGATAATTAATTTCGTTTGATTTATCAAAAACAAGAAATTTTTTATTTTTCTATTTAAGTCTTTAACATCAATTTGCAAAAGATATTTTTGAGGAAAAGGAGCATTTATTTTTAAAAAAGAAGTAAATTCTTTACCGTGTTCACCTTTTTCTAAAGATAAAATTACACTGGAGCTGTCTAAAATATTATTATTTGAAAATGAAGCTAACAATTTATAAGAAATTTTAATTTTTGCCTTTGAAATTGTATCGATGCCTTTTCTGAATAAAAATTCAAAAGGATAAATTTTAAAAAAAAGTAAAGATAAACTATCATTTCTATGAAAAATTTTAAAATTTGGATGCAAATTACTTGAACTTGGATTGTAAAGAAAAGATAGATTAACCTTATCAATAGGTCTAATTCTTTTTGTTACACAAGAAAAAACAATAAAAATTATAGAAATAATCAGAGGAATAAAAAAATTTTTTTTCATAATTAGCAATTTTTTTTTAATTTTAAAATTATTATTTTTATGAAAAAAAATTTTTTTATTTTTAAATATTTAAAAAAAACGACGTTTTTCATAAAAAATTTTTTTCATAAAAAATTTAAATATGTTTTTATTAAAAATTTTAGAGATAATATTATTATTTTACTTTACATTTTCTGTATTTTATATTTTTATATTTTCTTTTGCAGGTTTATTTCCTTATAAAGTTTTTGAAAAAAAAGCAAAAAGAAAACGCAAATTTGCTGTATTAATTCCTGCTTACAAAGAAGACGCAGTAATTTTTGATGTTGCTAAGAATGCTTTGAAACAAAATTATCAATTAAAATTATTTGAAATTATTGTAATTGCGGACTCTTTCCAGAAAAAAACCATAGAAAAATTAAAAAAATTACCAATTAAAGTTATAGAAGTTGTTTTTGAAAAAAGCACAAAATCAAAAGCTTTAAATAAAGCGATGGATATTATTGGAGATAATTATGACATTGCTTTGGTTCTGGACGCTGATAATTTAATGGAAAAAGATTTTTTGGGGAAAATTAATTCTGCTTTCGAAGGAAATTTAAAAATCGTACAAGCACACAGAGTTGCAAAAAATTTAAACACTAATTTTTCTATATTAGATGCAATAAGCGAAGAAATTAACAATCATATTTTTAGAAAAGGTCATAGAATTTTAGGTTTTTCCTCTGCTTTGATAGGTTCGGGAATGGCTTTCGATTATATATTTTTCAAAAATACAATGAAAAAAATAAAAGCTATAGGTGGTTTTGATAAAGAACTGGAATTAAATTTTTTAAAAAATGGTGAAAAAATAGAATATTTACATAATGCTTTAGTTTATGATGAAAAAGTTCAAAAATCTGATGTTTTTGTAAATCAAAGAAGAAGATGGGTTTCTGCACAATTAATTTATTTTAAAAGACATTTTTTTTCTGGTTTAAAGCATTTGTTTTTCAAAGGAAACTTTGATTATTTTGATAAAGTTTATCAGATGATACAAATTCCACGTATTATTTTAATTGGAGTTTTAAGTTTAATTGTTTTTCTAGGAAATGTTTTAATTTTATTTGATATTAATATTTTTCCATTTTATTTTAAATTCTGGATAATTATTTGGGTTTTCACAGTTCTATCTTTTTTATTTTCAATACCAAAAAAATTTTATAATAAAAGAACTCTTTTTGCAATTTTAATTTTGCCGAAAAGTTTTTTCCTAATGCTTTTTTCTATTTTAAAAATAAAAGGTGCAAACAAAAAATTTATACACACAAAACACGGTATTAATAATGAGAAATAAATGAAAAAAAAATTATTAGATTTTGTTTAAATTTTAATTATTTTTTGCAAAATAATTAATAAGTGTTTTGTAAAAAATTTTAATTTAAAAAAATGAAAAAAATATACATATTTTATATATTCTTATTCTTTTATCCTTTAGTTTCAATTTCTCAATGGAAACAAAATGATAATTTTACAGAGAAATTATTATTTTCACAGACAAAACAATTGGGACAATTCATAAGTAGATTTAACAACGAAGAAGATAAAAGAGGTGAAAAATACGACAGAAACAGTCCAATTTATAGACAAAATAACTGGATGAGAAGGCAATATATTTATAATTTATTTGCAAAAGAAAATATAGATATTTCAAAAGATATGAAAGATGAATTTGTTAATTACATAAATTCCTCAAATAATGTTTATTTAGATTTTCACGGAGGAGAATGGGTCGCAGAAGCAAATGCCGTTTTTTTGTATAATAATAAAAGCGAAGTAAAAATCACTTTAATTTTTAAATTACAAGAGGAAAAAATCGGTTCAAATTGGGTCTTAAAAAATATTTATTTTGAAGATTTTGATAATTTTTTCTTTCACGAAAACAAACCACAAATTAACAAATTTATACATCCGCTGAGCCACGAATTAGAATTTATGAATCTTGGACGTTTTTTAAATGATAATTACAGAAGTGCTGAATATTATGCAAATAGAGAATATAAACCAGATTTTTTAACTTTATTTCTTTACGAAGTAAAGAAAGGAAATTTATATTTTAAATATGTAAAAGAATTAAAATTTCACTTTTTTCAAATTGAAAACTGGTATTTTGAAATTTCTTATTTTAATAGATTAACTTATAATTCCGGATGGTTAATTTCTGATTTAAAAAAAATAGATTTATATGAGAAATTTAATTTGATGAAAAAAGTTTCTTATGAAAATTTTTAATTTATTTTTTATTTTACTGTTAGCACAAAATATTTTTTCACAAAAAAAAAACATAATTTCAAAAGAAGAAATTGAAACTTATAAAGAAGAAGTAAAAGAAATTATTTCTGTATTGGAATTTACTTTAAATACAATTGGAGATGAAAAAACTTCTTTGAAGAATAAAAAAATAATTTTCAATGAAACTTACAAAAAAATTTTTTTAAATGATGAAGTTCAAATTGAAGACGATTTGGATACAAATAGGAAAATTATTGTAAATAAAAATATTGTAAATTATTTGAGAGATATAAATTTTTTTTTCAAAAATTGCAAGTTTGTTTTTCAAAACATAAAAATAAATCATTTTATAAATGATAAAGATAAGATTTTTTTCAAAGTAAATTTTAATAGAAATTTAGATGCAATTGATTTGAATGGGAATAAAATTGTTTTTAATAAAAACCGTTATGTGGAAATTAATTTAGATATAGAAAATGAAGAACTAAAAATTGCAAGTATTTATACGACAAAATTGAATAGTGATGAAAATTTGAAAAATTATTGGAACAATATAGATATTTCATGGAAAAAATTCATTGGAAAAAATTTAAGAATTAACGATACTTTAAAAATTAGCGAACTATTACAAATAAATGACACAGCAAATTTTGGCGATACTTTAATTAATTTAAAAAAAATTGAAAAAATTATTTATTATGATTCATTAGAAAATCTTTTTATCTCTAAAAAAAATAAAATTTATTCTGATTCTTTAGAAAAAATTTTTTTTCAAAAAATGACGATTTTTTTTGAAAAAAATGACACAACACTTTCTGATTCTTTAAAAAAAAAAAATTTTTTTTCAAAAAAAGGCTGTTTTTTTTAAGAAAATAAAAAATAAAAAGTTTAAAACAAAATTTTTAGAGGATAGCATTTTAAATAATAAAAATTTATTTTTTGCCGACACTGTGATAATTTCATAGTTTTTTTATTCACGATATAAAAAAGTTTTTGGAAAAAAAAGAAATTAATATTTCAAATAATAAAGAAATTAAAAACTTAAAAGCATTAAAAAAATTTTCTAAATTAGAAAATTTGAATTGTTCAAATACAAATATTGAAAATATTTATGGTTTAAGAAATTCTATAAAATTAGAAATTTTAAATGTTTCAAATACAAAAATTAAAAATTTTAAAAGAATGGAATATTTAAAAAATTTAAAAGTTCTTGATATTTCGTCTAATAAAAATTTAGAAAATTTGGAAAATCTAAAATATTTAACATCTCTGGAGGAAATAAATTTTTCGGAAAATATATTGAAAAATTTAAAATTTTTGGAAGAATTAAAAAATTTAAAAAAAATAAATGCTTCAAAAACAAACATTGAAAATTTAGAAAATTTAGAAAATTTAGAAAAAATTGAAATTTTAAATATTTCTTACACAAATATAAATAATTTAAAACATATTGGAA
>NBLL01000124.1 GCA_002084355.1 Bacteroidetes bacterium 4572_128
TTTTTTATCACTTAATGCAAATTTATTATAATCTTCAATTGCTTTTGGTTTAAATCTTATATCCATTTAAACTTTAAATTTTTTTATGTCAATGATTTTTTCTTCTTTTAATATATTTTCACTAAATTTTTCAAAATCATCACCTTTGAATAAATAACTTTCTGATTCATTTCTAGAATCAATTATTTCTTTTTTATAAGGAATTTCAAAATTTAATTTTTTTAAAAGCTTAATTTTTTGTTTGTCTGATAATGTTTTAAACAAAATATAAATTGCATCAAACACATTATTTTGAATTTGTAAATTCATAAAATTATTTTTAATATTTTTTACAAAAATAAATTTTTTTTCAAAAAAACAACAATTTTTTAATGATTTTTTATATTTAAAATAAAAAAAAATTTTTCAAAAAAAACGTCCAAAATTTTAATGTTTTTTAATTTTAAATTGAAAAATTTTTTATAAAAAAAACATAAAATTTTATTTTTTTAATAAAAAAAATACGTTTTTTGAGAAAAAATTTTTTATAAAAAAATAGAAATATGACAATAGAAAAAATGAAAAAAGCTGTATTTCATTTTAATACAGCATTAAAAGCTCATTTCATCGAAAATGATTATATTTTTGCAAAAAATAATTATGAAAAAGCAATAAAAATTAACCCATATTATGCTAAATCACATCATAATTTAGCAATTCTTTTGTTTGAAAATTTTAATAATTTAGAAAAAAAATCTAAATTTCATTTTCTTAAGGCAATAGAAATTTTTAAAAAACAAAAAAAAGATACAAAATTTAGTTGTTCTGTTTTTAGAAAAAAATTTGAAAAATTAGAAAATAATATTTTTATTTCCGATTTTAAAATTAATAAAGTTAGACATTTAGAAAATGTTGAAATTCCAATGGATAAAAATAAATTAAAACATTTGATTTTTACCGGAAATAATGGAAGCGGGAAAACAAGTGTTTTGGAAGAATGTAAAAATTATTTACAAAAAATATTAGAATTGCCATTGGAAAAACTTTTTTCAGAAGAAGGGAAAAAATTTTTTCTAAATCAAGAAAATGAAGTAATGCGTTTAACTTTTAATGAAAAATTATTAACTTTTCGTTTAAATTATGAAATGGGAAATTTTATTTTAAAATATTTCCCAACGCACAAAGAAAAATTTTCTTTAGAACCTATAAAAAGAATAGAAAGAGTTGTTTTTCCTTTGATAACTCCTTTGGAAACAAATAAAAAATTAAATAAAAAATTAATTTATTATCTTGTAGATTTAGATTATATTCATGCTCGAAGTTTCAGAAGACAAAGATCCATAGACGACAAAACAGTAGAAAAAGAAATTAGAAAATGGTTTGAAAATTTTGAGAAAGTTATAAAAAAAGTAGATGAAAGAATTATAGATATTGATTTGCGTTCTGACGAATATGGTTATACTTTTGAATTTACTCCGAAAGAACCAAATGAAAAATTTACTTTCGCAGAACTTTCCGGAGGTTATGCTGCTGTTTTTGACATTGTTACAGAGTTAATTTTAGAATGCTCAGCAAAATCATTATCTTATGAAGATTTACAAGGAATAGTTTTAATAGACGAGCCAGAGGTTCATCTTCACATAAAAATGCAAAAAAGATTAATGCCATTATTAACAGAAATTTTTCCAAAAGTTCAATTTATAATTGCAACACATTCGGCATTTATTTTAAATTCTTCAGAAAATTCTGTAGTTTATGATTTGCAAAACAGACAAAGATTAACTGATGCTTCTGATATTCCATTATTTATAAAACTAGTAAAACTAGAAAAAGAAGATAAAATAACTGAAGAAGAAGAAGAAAAATTGAATGCCTTAGATATAGAATTAGATATTGTAATTCCTTATGTTGATGATAAAACATTTAAATTATTCAAGAAAAATCAAAAATATCTTTACGAATTATGATAAATATTAAAAGAAGTCAAAAACCAAAAGGAAAAATTAATTATCATGATAAAGATATTCGTAAAAAAATACACAAAGATTTTTATCATTTATGTTATTTATGTGAAAATGAAGTTTTTACATCTTATGAAATAGATCATTTTTACACACAAAAAAATTCCCCAGATAAGATAAATGATTGGGATAATTTATTTTTGATTTGTTCTGATTGTAATAAAATTCGTCCTAAAAAAGAAATTAACAAAAAAGGCAAAGAAGTTTTAAATCCTTGCTGTGATGATGTAGAAAATTTAATACAATTAAGATTTATATACAATGATAATGATATAAATGAACCAGAAAAAATAGAAATTAAATCAATAAATAGAAATAAAAAAATAAAAAATACAGTAATTTTATTAAATAAAATTTACAATTTAGAAAATAGTTTTTCAAAAAGAGATAGGTTTTTGTTTTATGATAAAATAAATAACAGAATTCAGAATTTTAAAAATGTTTTAAAACAGTATTTTAAAATAAAAGAAAATTGCAGAAGAAAAAAAAATATAGGAAAAAAAATTATAGAATTTTTAAGAAAAGACACAATTTTTAAAAGAGTTGGACGTGATGATAATTCTATAGCTTTTATTTCTTTCAAACGTCAAATTATAAAAGACAATCCAGATTATAAAGAATTTGAAAAATGTTTTGATTAAAAAAATATTTTTCAAAAATATGGAAAAATTTTATGATTTTTTATAATTTAAAAAAAAATTTTTTTCAAAAAATGCCATTTTTTTTATAATTTTTAAATCATTAAAAAAAAATTTTTGAAAAAACGCCATTTTTTTATAATTTTTAAAATCATTAAAAAAAAATTTTTCTCAAAAAATGACCAAAATTTTAATAATTTTCAAATTAATTTAATTTTTTTTTTTTAATGTATTTTTTTATTTTTTTTTAATTTTGAAGAAAAATTAAAAAATTAAAAATGATAAAATTGTCAATCGTTGTAACGGTTTTTAACGAAGAAGAAAACATAAAACCACTTGTAAAAGCAATTCATTTAGCATTAAAAAATATTAAATTTAATTATGAAATTATTTATGTTGATGACGGTTCTTCAGATAAAACGGTAGAAAAAATAAAATTACTAAAAGATGAAAAAATAAAATTAATAGAATTAAGAAGGAATTTCGGACAAAGTTCAGCTCTTTCGGCAGGAATAGATCTTGCAAAAGGAGAGTTTATAGGAACAATGGACGGCGATTTGCAAAATGACCCATCAGATTTTTTACCAATGTTAGAAAAATCAGAGAAAGAAAATTTTGACATGGTTGCAGGAATTCGCATAAAAAGAAAAGACAAAATGATAATGCGAAAAATCCCAAGTAAAATAGCAAATTTTTTAATTAGGAATTTAACAAATGTACATCTGAAAGATTATGGTTGTGCAATAAGAATTTTAAGAAAAGAAATTGCCCACAAAAGACAATTTGGAGAATCTAAATATGGAATTAATAGAACTTTTAAAGTTATTAGTGATTTAATTTTGATTTTATTTTTCAAAAAATACATTCAAAAACCTATGCATCTTTTTGGAAATCTTGGCATTTTTATTTTTGCAATTGGTATTTTAATTAATATTTATTTATTAATTTTGAAAATTATGGGAAATGATATTTGGGGAAAGCCAATTTTATTAGTCGGAATGTTATTTATTTTTGTTGGTTTACAATTCATTACAACAGGAATTATAAGTGAATTAATGATAAGAACTTATTATGAATCTCAGAATAAAAAACATTATAAAATAAGAAAAATTACTAATTTTTAAAATTTTTTTATGAAAAAATATATATTAATATTTTATTTATCATTTTTATTTTCAATTACTTATGGTCAAATAAGTCAAGGAGGATTTCCATTAAGTTTTCAAAAACCTATGGATTTAGACGAAATAGATACAAAAATTCTAAAAGAAATAAATTCTGATAAAATTAATAAATACGAAAAAAACAATAAAAAAGGGAAACTTTTAATAGGAATAAATATTCCTACAAATTTTAATACAGAAAATTCTGGAACATGGAGTTTTCTTGAAAATGGAGATAAAATTTGGAGACTTAAAATTATTTCAAAAAATGCAAAGGCAATTTCTTTGTATTATGATGATTTTTATTTGCCTGATGGAAGTAAATTATTTTTATATAATGAAGAAAAAACAAGTCTTATTGGTGCTTTTACCATTTCAAATAATAAAGATGAAAAAAGATTTGCAACGATAGAAACTATAGGCGAAGTTACAATTTTAGAATATTTTGAACCTGTAAATACAAATAAAAAAGCAAGGATTTCTATATCGGAAGTATGTCATCAATATAAATTTTTAAAATCTGGAGACTGCCAAGTTAATATAAATTGCTCTGAAGGAAACGAATGGCAAGAGCAAAAGCGTTCTGTTTTAAAAATAATTTATCCAAATGGAGAAGGAACTTATCTCGCAACTGGTGTTCTTGTAAATAATGAAAAACAAAATTATATACCGTATTTTCTTACGGCAGCACATAATTTTATTTTAGATAATGGAAATTTTATGGGTCATGAATATTATTCTCAGATAAAATTTTATTTTAATTACGAAGCAAAAAATTGTTACGGTAGTTTTTCATCCGAAAATCAAACCACAGTTGGAGCAGCTTTACGTGCTTATAGCGAAGAAGATAACGGTGGAGATTTTGGTTCTGATTTAATGCTTATAGAATTAACTTGCGGTTTAATTCCACAAAATTATAATCCATATTTTTCTGCTTGGGAAACAAGAGGTAATTTACAAAATGAATTTGCTGTTTGCATACATCATCCTTCTGGAGATGTGAAAAAAATTTCAAGAGCAGAAAACATAATTTCTGAAAGTTTTTTAAATGGAGATAACACACACTGGAAAGTAGATTGGGTAGAAACGATAAACGGTTTCGGAAGAACTGAAGGAGGTTCTTCTGGTTCGCCATTATTTAATCAAGACAAAAGAATTATTGGAACTTTAACTGGTGGTCCAGCATATTGTGATGGTCCTATTAATGATTATTTTGGTAAATTTTCTTATGATTGGGAATTAAATGGAGAAGAAACTCATGAGAAATTAAAAACATTTCTTGACCCAGATAATACAGGAATACAATTCATAGATGGGATAAATTATTGGGAAGGAGATTATGTGAAAAATATTTACATTGACGAAATTAAAATCTTTCCAAATCCAGCGCGTGATAACATTCAAATTGATATAAAAAAATATAAAAATGAAAATAATTTGCAAATTTCAATTTATTCTGTATGTGGAAATATAATAAAAAATTATAATATTATTGATAATAAAAAAAAAATAAAAATAAATTTGAAAAATTTCAAAAAAGGCTTTTATTTTGTAGTATTAAAAAATGATAAAAAAGTATTTGCAAAAAATAAGTTAATAATTTATTAAAAATTTTTTTTTATAAAAAAAATATATATTTGCAGAAAATATTTTTAAATTTGAAATTTAAATTAAAAAATAATTAGATGTCCGAAACTAATTTTAACATTAAAATAATATACGACCAAATGAATGATGGTAACGTAATTTTTACCTACAAAGGAGATATTTCTTCTGATTTAATTACTGATGCACTTAATATAGTTGAGGAAAAATTAAAAAACGAGAAAAGCAAAAATAAAATAAAAAGAAGAATTTATTATGTATTAGTGGAGTGTTTACAAAATTTATACCATCATAAAGATAAACCTCCAGATTTAATAAATCTTGGAAATAATTTTGCTATGTTTGTTTTATCAAAACGAAAAGATAGTTCTTATAAAATTTCTACAGGAAATTTTATAACAAAAGATAAAATACAACTTCTAAAAGATAGGATAGACCAGATTAATTCTTTATCTGCTAAAGAATTAAAAGCACTTTATAAATTGGTTTTAAATAATCAAGAATTCTCTGAAAAAGGTGGTGGCGGTCTTGGAATGATAGATATTGTAAAAAGAACAAAAAATAAATTATCCTATAAATTTCATAATTTTGGAAATAATGATTATTTTTATATGTTAAATATAAAAGTAGATTAAAAAAATTAAAAAAACAAATTAAAAAAACAATTAATTTTTATGAAAAAAATTTCAATAACAGGAAGCCCAAAAACCCCATTTGTTAATTTTGATGCTAAGGAAGGTTTAGTAGAAATAAAAGGAAGGTCTATTCCAGAAAATTCAATAGAATTTTATAAACCATTAGTAGATTGGTTAGATTTATACACTAAGTCGCCTCAAAAAATGACTAATGTAAATATTCAATTGGAATATTTTAATACCAGCTCTTCAAAATGTATATTAGATGTTTTTAAACGTCTTGAAACTATTTATAAAGCACGTAATGAAGTTATTATAAATTGGTTCTATGAAGAAGATGACGAAGATATGCTCGAAGCAGGAGAAGATTATGAATCTATTATAAATATACCATTTAAAATGGTAGAATTAGAAGAATAATTAATTTACTTAAAAAAAAATCAATTTTTTCATAAAATTGATTTTTTTTTATTTAATTTCTTTTATATTCAATGAGACTGGATTTAAAATGAATAGAAATTTTCCCATTATCTTTTTTTGTCCTTTTCAAAACAAGTTCGCTGTCGGTAAGATTATTAATTCCATTTATAAAATTATCTGCAATTTTCCAGAAAACAATTTTTTTATCATTATTAAAGCTGTCTATTTTTAATTTTTCTAAAATTTTCTCCGATACAAATTCTTTTAAAGAATATTCTTTTTTTATTGTTTTTTCATTATAAATTTCATTTTTATTTTTTTCCTTTTTTATTGAGTTTGTAAATTTGATAATTTATTTTCTTTTTCATCAAAAACAATTTCAAATAAATTATTTTTAATATTTTCATTTTTTGCAAAGATCTCAATTAAAGTATCTTTTTTCATCTCTTCATTTATATGAATTTCTAAAAGAATTTTTTTTTCAAAAAAAACATCATTTTTTTTCAATTTCATCTCTGGAAATTTAAAAGCTATATTTTCACAAGAAATTTTTTCAAAAACCATTAAATTATTTATTTTTTCATTTCTATTTAAGTAAAAATATCGCTGCCATAGAACTTATTGTCATAAAAATAGATTTTCTATTTGCATAAAAAAATTTTTTTTTTAATTCATTTTTTCTATTAAAAATAATTTTTTTATTTGGAAAAAACTTTATTTTTTGGAATAAAAGAAATTCTTTTTTCTTATTTTCATCATTATTAATATGATTTTTCAATTCATTTTTTAATGTTTTTGTTATATCATTTTCTAAATTTGCGACGCAAAGATTTTCAAAATTCTCTTTTGAAATTTCTTTATCTTCAGAGATATATTTTTTTTTCAAAATATTTTTTTCTTCAAAAACGATATTTTCTTCAGAAAAATCTTTTAAATTAAAATTTTTCAATTCATTTAGTTCATTTGAAAGTTCTGGATTTTTTTCTAAAAATTCGTTTAATTCTTTCAATTTATTTTTAGATAAATTATTATCTAAATAATCTATAAAAAATATTTCATAATTTTGTTTATTTATTTTCATAAAAAAAATTTAAATTAAAACTTCCATTTTTCCAATATAATTTTTTAAAAAAACTCTCGCCCTATAAATATTTATTTTTACTTGTCCGACATTCAAATTTGTTAGTTCAGAAATTTCTTTATAAGAGTATGATTCATAATCTCTTAGTAAAATAATTGCTTTTTGTTTTTCGGGCAATTTATCCAAAGCAATATTTAAAATTTCTTTCAAATCAGAATATTGATTATTGTCAATATAATTATTTGTATTTACATTTTCAAAATCAATAAATTTTTTTTCCTTCCTAATTTCGTCTATCATTTTATGATAAGCGACAGAAAAAAGATAAGATTTTGCTTTTTTATAATTTACATTTTTTCTATTTATCCAAAGTTTTTCATAAGCATCCTGTACTAAATCTTTAGATTTATTTACATTTCTCGTATTTTTTAAAAGAAAACGGTAAATATTATCTGAGAAATCGTCCACAGTATGATTATATTCTTTGCTTGTCATAAATTTATAAATTTATAATTGTAGGACGAAATTGTATAAACAAAGTTACATTTTTTATAAAAAAAATTATTTTTTATTTAAAATTGTATTTATTTTAAAAAAAAAAAATAACTATGAATAATCTTTTTAAAAAGAAATATTTTCTCATTTTAATACAATTTTTCACACTTATTTCATTTGTATTTTTAATTTATGTTTCTATAGGAATTACTACAAAAGACCCTGCTTTTGCAAAAATTTTACGAAACACAAATCTTGCAAATTTAATAGTTTGGTCTTATTGGTGGCCTTTGATAATTGCAATTTCTATCTTATTCGGTAGATTTTGGTGTTCAATTTGTCCTATGGAATTAGTTGTTTTTATCGGAAGCAAAATCGGTTTAAAAAATAAACCAAATAAATTTTTAAAATCTCATTGGCTAATAACTTTATTTTATTTTTTGATTCTAATTGTTGGAATTCATACTTTTCAAATTCACAGAATTCCTCAATTAATGGCAATTTATTTGATATTCCTATTTATTTTTGCATTTGTTTCTTCTTTAATTTGGGAAAAAAGAACTTTTTGCACTTATATTTGTCCAATTGGACATTTACTTGGTTTTTATTCTTTAATTTCTTTAAAGAAATTATCTGTAAAAGATAAGAATATTTGTGAAAAATGCAATGTTAAAGATTGTATAAATAAGAAAAATGACTATAAATTAATAGGACGCTCTTGCACTTCTGAAATTTATCCAGCCAAAATGAAGAACGGTAAAGATTGTATTTTATGTGGTCAGTGTCATAAATCTTGCAAAAAAGATAATATTATAATTAAAAATAAAAATCGTTCTAACTATTTATTTTCTAGATAAAAATTTATTTGGAACATTAAAAGCAATGGTTTTATTTATAATAATTCCTTTGATTTTTTATATGGTTTTTGCATCTTTGAAAAAATTTATTGCGAAAGAAGAAAATTGGAAAAAAGCATTTTCACAATTAGTAATGGCAATTTTACCGATAACAGCAAGTATGCATTTATTAAAAGCAATTTTAAAAACAACTTCAAGAATACCTTATTGGGAATTTGTTTTCTCGGATATTGAAGGAGTAAAAACTGCAGAATTAATAATTGAAAATCCAGAAATTTTAAATAAAGAAATTTTATCTACTATATTTCCGTATATAAGTTTTTTTGCTATTTTATTAATTATCAGTTCTTTATTTTTGTCTTTAATTATAATTCGTAAACAAAAACACAAAAATAAATTGTCTAAAATATTTACAATAATTGCTGTTTTGATTTATTTTTCTGTATTTTTTACGACATTAATAATTTGTTAATTTTTTAAATTATAAAAATTAAATTTAAAAAACATTAAAATTTTGACGTTTTTTGAAAAAAAAAATTTTTTTTAAATTATAAAAACATTAAAATTTT
>NBLL01000125.1 GCA_002084355.1 Bacteroidetes bacterium 4572_128
ATTCATAAAAAAATGGCGGTTTTTGGAAAAAATTTTTTTTAATAATTCATAAAAAAATGGCGGTTTTGGAAAAAAATTTTTTTTTTAATAATTCATAAAAAAATAGCGGTTTTTGGAAAAAAAATTTTTTTAATAATTCATAAAAAAAATGGCGGTTTTTGGAAAAAATTTTTTTTTTAATAATTCATAAAAAAATGGCGGTTTTTGGAAAAAATTTTTTTTAATAATTCATAAAAAAAATGGCGGTTTTGGAAAAAAAATTTTTTTTTAATAATGGCGGTTTTGGAAAAAAAATTTTTTTTTAATAATTCATAAAAAAATGGCAGTTTTTGGAAAAAAATTTTTTTTTTAATAATTCATAAAAAAATGTCGGTTTTGGAAAAAAAATTTTTTTTTAATAATTCATAAAAAAATGGCAGTTTTTGGAAAAAATTTTTTTTTAATAAATTATAAAAAAAATGGTGTTTTTTGAAAAAAAATTTTTTCCTTTGAAAAAATTTCAATAAAAAAAATAAAATGAATTGCAAAAAATCTATAAATAAAAAAAATTGTAATTGTTCTTATCCATGTTCTATAAAAGGAATTTGTTGTGATTGCATAGCAATACACAGAAAAAAAGCTGAATTACCAGCTTGTTATTTTCCAAATGATATAGAAAAAAATTATGACCGTTCTATAGAAACTTTTATAAAAATTTACCAAAAAAGAGGAGGACGTTTTTTGAAATAATTTTTTTTTTTTAAAAAACATAAAAAATTTGATTTTTTAAAAAAAAATAACGTTTTTTGCAAAATAATTTATTTTATTTATTTAGAATTTTATGTCTAAAATTTGTCAAATTACAGGGAAAAAAGTGGTCTCGGGAAATAATGTTTCCCATTCACACGCAAAGACAAGGAGGAAATTTTATCCAAATTTGTTTGATAAAAAGTTTTATCTTCAAGAAGAAGATCGTTGGATTAAATTAAGAATATCTGCCGCAGGTATTAGAACAATTAATAAAAATGGTTTAGCAGCTGTTCTAAAAAAAGCTAAAGCTAAAGGTTATTTAGATAAATATTAAAAAAAATGGCAAAAAAGAAAAAAGGTAGTAGGATACAAGTTATTTTAGAATGTACTGAGCATAAGAAAACAGGTTTACCTGGAACTTCCAGATACATTACTACTAAAAATAGAAAAAATACACCATCGCGAATGGTCTTAAAAAAGTATAATCCTATTTTAAGAAAAATGACTGTACATAAAGAAATTAAATAATTTTAATAAAAAAATAAAAAATTTAATAATTATGGCAAAGAAAGTAGTAGCAACTTTAAAAAAAGGTTCAGGAAAAACTTTTGCGAAAGTGATAAGAATGGTGAAATCACCAAAAAATGGAGCATATATTTTCAAAGAAAATATAATTCCCAGTGAAAATGTAAAAGAACATTTCGCAAAAAAGAAGTAATTTTTTTATAAGATTATTTATTTTTATAGCTTTCTTTTAAAAAAAAGAAGGCTTTTGGTATATATAAAATATTTTAATTTAAAAATTTTCAAAATGGGTTTTTTCGACGTTTTTAAAAAAAAGAAAAAAAAAGAAGTAATTGAGCAACATTCTAATTCTAAATTAGAATTAAAAGAAGAACTTCTTGAAGTTAAAAAAGAAGATAGTGTTTTTTTAGAAAAACAAAAAGAAGAAATTCCAAAAAAAGAGGAAAAAAAATCTAATGGTTTTTTTGGTTTTTTTGGAAAGAAGAAAAAAGAAAACCTTGATAAAGGTTTAGAAAAGACAAAAACAAGTGTTTTTCAAAAAATTTCTCGTGCTGTTGCAGGAAAATCTGTAGTTGATGAAGAAGTTCTTGATGATTTAGAAGAAGTTTTAATTGCTTCAGATGTTGGTGTTGATACGACTATTGAAATTATAAAAAAAATAGAAAAAAGAGTAGCCATAGATAAATATATAAATACAAAAGAATTAAATAAAATTTTAAAAGAAGAAATTGCCGAATTACTTGGAAAAAATGAATTAAATATTCCTAAGGATTTTACCATAACTAATAGCGGAAATCCTTATGTGATTATGGTTGTTGGTGTCAATGGAGTTGGGAAAACCACAACTATAGGAAAATTAGCGTATTTATTTGATGCCGAAGGGAAAAAAGTTTATCTTGGTGCTGCTGATACATTTAGAGCTGCTGCAGTTGATCAATTGGAAGTTTGGGCAAATAGAGCAAATGTTCCTATGGTTCGTCAAGATATGGGTTCAGACCCAGCTTCTGTAGCTTATGATACTGTTGCTTCTGCCAAAGCAAATGGTGCGGATGTAGTAATTATTGATACAGCAGGAAGATTGCATAATAAAATCAATTTGATGAATGAATTAAAAAAAATCAAAAGAGTTATGCAAAAAGTTATTCCAGATTCTCCACATGAAATTTTATTAGTTTTAGATGGTTCTACTGGACAAAATGCTTTCGAACAAGCGAAACAATTTATAAAAGCAACTGAAGTAAATTCTCTCGCTCTAACAAAATTAGACGGAACAGCAAAAGGTGGCGTTGTAATTGGAATTTCAAATCAATTTAAAATTCCTGTAAAATATATTGGAATTGGAGAAGGAATAGAAGATTTACAACTTTTTAATAAAGTTGAATTTGTAGATTCATTATTCAAAACTTAAAAAAAATATCAAGAATATAAAGTTAAATTTTATATAATTTATTGATAAAAATTATAAATTAATCTTAATTTATAAAATTCATTAAAATTTTGGCGTTTTTTGAAAAAAATAAAATTATAATCATTTTGAAAATATTTGATTATAATTAATCATTTTTGCACATTTTTATTAAAAAATGATAAAAACCATTCATTTATCATGTTTCTATATTTATGCCATTATTTTTTATTTATGAAAATATTTATTATTTTAAATTGCTAGAATTTATAAATATCTTTATTTTTCGCATAATTTGGAATATAATAATGTGAATGAGGAATTTTTAATGAGGAATGAAAAAAATTATGTTTCTCATTACTAATTATTCATTCCTCATTAAAAATATTAATTATTAAAAAAATGTGTTTTATGATTTTTATTATATTCAAAAATGAATATTATCATATTTTTAATAAATTAAAAAAAAATTACAATTTAATTATTTTTTTTTTTTGAATTGATAATGCTTTTTTATCAAAATTTTATTTGAAATATTTAAAATAAAAAAACATAATATATTATAAATAATATAATTGCTAATCAAATTATAATTCTTATAAAATTTTTTTCATTTGAAAAAACAATTTCAAATTACCATATTTTTATTTTTTTTTATAAAATGTTGATTTTCATTTAATTTTTAATTTGTTTTTTATTTTCCATAAAACTTTTTTTTCAAATAATTTTTTTATTAATAAAAAAATTATTTGAAAAAAAGTCATAAAAAACCTAAAAATTAGGTTTGTACAGGTTGAAATTTTTTTTTGAAATTATTAAAAAAAAACGTCAATTTGGGAAAATTTTTTTTTTTGAAAAAAAATGTTAATTTTAAATTTATTTTTATTTTAATCATTTTTCAAAAAGACTTCAATTTTTTTCTTTGCAATATGATAAGATGCTTTCAAACTTCCAACTGAAGTTCCTAAAATTTTTGAAATTTCATTGTATTTCATATGGTCAAAATATTTCATATTAAAAATTAAACGCTGTTTTTCAGGAAGTTTCAAAATAGATTTTTGTAGTTTTAATTGAATTTCATCTCCGTCATAAAAATTTTCTTCAATTTTTTCTGAAAGTTCTTTTTCTACATCTACAATATTTAAAAAAAATTTTTTTCTTTTTTTCTTCAAAAAAGTTAAAGTTTCGTTGGTTGCAATTTTGTACATCCATGTGTATAATTTTGAATCGTAACGAAAATTAATTAAAGATTTCCAAATTTTTATAAAAACATCCTGCAAAATATCATCAGCATCTTCGTGGACAATTACCATTTTTCGTATATGCCAATATAATGGTTTTTGATATTTTCTTACAATTAAATTAAAAATGTAATTTTTATTACCTTTTTGAAAACGTTCAAGCAATTCTATATCAGAATATTCATCTTTCATTTTTGAAAAAAATTTTTCAATAATTAAATATTTTTTAAGAAAAAAATATTTTCTGATTTTAAAGTAAATTTTATTTCTTTTTTATGAAAAATATTTAATTTATTAAAAGCATAAATAGGTGTTTCTATTAATATTTTCGCATCAGAATTTTTCATCTTTATACGAATATCACAAAAAGAAACTTTTTCTATTATTAAATCAACAAAAGCTTTAAAAATATTTTGTGTGTTTTTTATTAAATTTTCTCTTAGGATTATAATATCACTTTTTCTAATGCCAAATTTTATTTTATCGTTTATTTTTAAAATAAAATTGTTTTTTTTATTTAAAATTAAAATTTTAGATTTTAATTCTGTACATTTTACTTTTATAAATTTATCATTTATTTCTGTGATTTTTCCATTAAAAATATTTGTAATACCAAGAAATTCAGCGATTTCTATATAAATTGGATTATAATATAATTCTTTTTTTGTATCGCTTCTTAATATTTTTCCATTTGAAATTATAGTAATTTTATCTCCGAGAAAAAATGCTTCATCTAAATCGTGAGTAACAAATAAAATTGTTAATTTGAATTCTTTTTGAATTTCTTTTAAAAAAAAACGCAATTCATTTTTTATTGTTTCATTGATTGCAGAAAAAGGCTCGTCTAAAATTAACAATTTATTTTCGGAAACCAAAGCTCTTAATAAAGCAACTCTTTGTTTTTCTCCACCACTTAGATTTTTAATTTCACGATTTAATAAATGTCCTATTCCGGTTTTTTTTATTAATTTATCAGCAAATTTTTTATTAAATTTTTTATTTTTATCTATTTTTTTTGAATAAAAAATATTTTCTCTTACATTTAAATGTGGAAAAAGCGATAAGTCTTGCGGAACATAAGAAATTTTACGTTTTTCTATGGGAATATTTTTTAAATTTTTTTCGAAAAAAAAGATACTTCCATTTTGGATTTTTCTTAAACCAATTATTGTTTCGAGTAATATTGTTTTACCACTTCCTGTTTCTCCAATAATTACATTTATTTTTTCTTTTTCTATATGCAAAGAAATATTTTTTAAAAAAAAAATTTCAGCTTTGACAAATAAAGAGTTTAATTTTAACATAAAAAAAATAAAATTTAAAATTTTGATTTAAAAAAAATCAAAATTTTAAAAAAATCAAATTATATAATTCTTATATTTTTCTATTAAATTTATATTTCGCTTTTAGAGAAATTTCATATCCTAAATCTAAAGCTTTTAGATTTACATCTACAACTTTTTCACCTTTTCTCTCGAATATTTTTTTAATAGCATATTGTAAACTTTCATATTTTAAATCAATAAATAAACTTGCTGCACCAAGAATAACAATATTTGACGAACGAGGAGATTTTATTTCTTTTGCAATTTTATCAGCATCTAAATAATAACAAATCCCTAAATCTTCCATTGCTTTTGTTAAATCATCTTCTGACGGATAATCATTAATATTTTTATAAGGATTAATATTTGTAATTATAACCCCTTTTTCTGACAAATAAGGTGTGTATCGTAATGATTCCATAGGTTCTACAGAAATTATCAAATCTCCTTTTCCTTTAGTAATCAACTCAGATAAAACTGGTTTATCAGAAATTCTCATATGTGATTGCACGGCTCCACCTCTTTGGCTCATTCCATGAACTTCTGCCTGTTTCACATATAAACCTTCTTTTAAAGCTGCCATCCCAATAACTGTTGCTATAGACACAATTCCTTGTCCACCAACTCCTGCTATAATAATATCATTTTTCATTATAATATTTTTTAAATTTAAAAAATTATTCAAACAGATACAAACCTAATTTTTAGGTTTTTTATGAATTTTTTCCAAAGAAACTTTTTTTTTTTTAAAAACTTTTTTTTTTTTTTTTTGAATTTATTTGAAAAAAAAATTTATGGAAAATAAAAAATAAAAATTATGAAAATCAACATTTTACAAAAAAAAAATGAAAGTATGTGATTTGAAATTGTTTTTTCAAAATGAAAAAATAATTAAATTGTAATTTTTTTTTAATTTATTAAAAATATGATAATATGTCATTAAAAACGGCATTTTTTTAAGATATTTTATAATTTAAAAAAAATTTTTTTTCATAAAAACGGCATTTTTTTAAGATATTTTATAATTAAAAAAAATTTTTTTCATAAAAACGGCATTTTTTTAAGATATTTTATAATTAAAAAAAATTTTTTTTCATAAAAAACGGCATTTTTTTAAGATATTTTATAATTTTAAAAAAAATTTTTTTCATAAAAACGGCATTTTTTTAAGATATTTTATAATTTAAAAAAAATTTTTTTTCATAAAAACGGCATTTTTTTAAGATATTTTATAAT
>NBLL01000126.1 GCA_002084355.1 Bacteroidetes bacterium 4572_128
GAAGAACCTTTTATTAATTCTATTCTTTCTATATCAATTATTTCTATAGGAAAACTTTCCCAAAATGTGCCACCAAAAGCATAACTATAAACTTTCCTATTATCTATCATTACAAGAGTTGTTATATTTTCAGAATATAACATCATATTATTTGGCGGTACGTTATCTCCTCCTCTAATATGAAAATCATAATTCCCAGAAGTTTTTTCTCTAACTATAGTACCTGATACCAAGCGTAATAATTCAACTATAGAAGTTGCTCCGGATTGACGTATTTCATCCTCAGAAATTATTTCTGTAGATAATGGGCTATCAAAACTTTCTTCTTTTTTTTTAGAAGCAATGACAACATTTTTATTTAAAATCATTTCATATAATTCATCTAATGAAACCCCAACAATTTGAGATAATTTTATTAAAACTGGAAGTTCCATATCCATTAGATCTTCATAAGAAATATCCAAAACATCTTCACGTGTCATTTTTGAAATATCTATTTTTTCTTGTGCTTGAACAGAATTTATAAAAAAAAACAGGAAAATCAAGAAAAAAAAATTTTTTGTTAAAAAAGGTTTCATTTTTGTATATTTTAAAATTTTTGTAAAATAAAATAAAATAAAAAAATTATGGAATAAATTTGATAAATCTTTATTTTTTATATGTATATAAAAAAAATGACGTTTTTTTTATAAAAAACGTCATTTTTTTTTATTAAAAATTTTTTTTATATAAATTCTACCCAATTATTTTCGTCTTTTATATCACCCGTTTGAATTGCAAGTAATTTATTGTATAAAATAGTAGAAATTTCTCCTGCTTTTTCTTTTACTCCAAAAATATAATCTTTATTATTTTCGTCATCTCTAATTTTATAAATTGGACTAATTACAGCAGCAGTTCCGCAAGCTCCAGCTTCGTCGAAATTATCTAACTCTTCTAATTCTAATTCTCTTCTTATAACTTCATATCCTAGATCTTCAGCTATTTTCATTAAAGATTTATTAGTTATCGAAGCTAAAATTGTTTTGTCAGCTTTTGGAGTAACATAAGTTATTTTATTTTCTTCTTTTTTTATTACAAAAAAGTTTGCTGGACCACATTCATCAATATATTTTTTATGCAAAGAATCAAGATAAAGAACATTAGAAAAACCTTTATCTTTTGCTTCTTTCATAGCAGTAAAACTTGCAGCATAATTTCCACCAACTTTATATCTTCCTGTTCCAAGTGGAGCAGTTCTGTCATGATTTCTAACCAATAAAAGTGAAACTGGTTTAAAACCTTCTCTAAAATAAGGTCCAACTGGACTAACAAAAACAGTAAACATATATTCATCTGCTGGTCCAATACCAAGTTTTCCTCCGGAACCTATCAAAAGCGGACGAGCATAAAGCGATGCTCCACTTCCATAAGGCCTCTAAACGAAAAACTCTTGCTTTTCCATCTTGACCTTCAAAAATTTTCAAACCTTCGAAAGCTTGTTGTCCATAGTGCAAAGAAACTGATGCAATATTTAAATTTATACTTTCCGAAGACGAAATTTCTAATTCGCCCCATTTTCCATTTCTGTAATAACACCTAACATTATAATCTGTTTTTGTGTATCCAAAAATCAAATTACCCCAATCTAATCTAGCTTTTTCCATTATTTTTTATTTAAAAATTATTATAAATAAAATGTTTTTTTTTATATAAAAAAATTTTTTATTTTTTTTAAAAAGCAAAACGTAATTCTATTCTTTCTAAAAAATAATCTTCTTTTAAAGATTTAGATTTCATATAAGAAATCATATTTACAATTTGTAAATGTTTAAATAATTTCATTCCTATCTCAAAATCTATTTCTCTTGTTTTATCTTTTTCAATTTGCTCGACAAGTTTTAATTTTAAATATAATTTAATTTTTGTATTAAAATTATGTTTTACAGAAGCGAATAATAAAGGTACATCTTTTAAATCTAAACGAAAAACTTCGCCTTTATATAAATTACTAAAAGCAGCTTGAAAATAAGTATTTTCATCAATATCTAATTTCCCCATATAAGCAATTTGGAAATTTGTACTATTTCCAGATTTCCAAAAAATATCTTTTATCAAATTAGAATAATAAATAATTGTTTTATCATTAGTAATTTGTTGATGTATGACTTCCATTTTTAAATTGAAACCCATAGGTAAATTTATATTAGAAATTGCACCGAAATAATATTTATAATCGTGAAATTCAGAACCAAACTCTTCATAAAAAATTAAACCAGCTTCTTTTAAAAAACTTGTTTTCTCATTTGCATCTCCAAATTCATCATCTGTTTCAGAAAACTCATCAAATTCTTCATCATTATTTTTTTCTTCAATTTTATCTGACGGTCGCCAAAGCAAAGTTGTTGCGAAAAAATTTGTTTCTCCTATTTCACTTCCAACCAAATTAAATTCGCTTCTGTGAGCAACATTAAAAATATGACGAACACCACAGACATTTTGCATACGAGCAAAATCTTTATTTACATTTACTATACTGCTATTCAATTTAATAGCACCAAAATCCATATTATAATTTGCTCCAAATACTCTTTCATCAACAAGAAAATAATCACCAATTTTTATACTTTGAACTCCAATTTTCAAAGTATTTTTATTTTTTTTAAATTGATAAAATGCTTCTCTAATTCCAAAATTATTTTTCTCCGGACGGTTAAAATCTGGTTTGCCTTCTCTTAGTCCTTCATCGCTGGGTCCTTTTTTTGAATTTTTCCAATTCTTTCCACTTCCTTCAAAATAAAATTTATGTTTATTAGATGGACGTGCATATTCTAAACCAAGAATTGCCATTCCGTTTCTTATTTTCCTGTCTGTCATAAATCCAAGAGAAGCAGTTAATTCTGCTGACCAATAAATAGGAACTTTTTTTGAAATTGGCTTAAAATGTGAACCAAGAGTGCTTCTACATTCTACCTGAGAAAAAATTTTTTTTTGCGAAAAAATACAAAAAATTAAAAGAATTTGAAATAATATTTTTTTCATTTTTAAAATTTTATAAATATTTTACAAAAAAAATTTTTTTACAAAATTCATTTTTTTATTTTAAATTTATTTGATGAACGAAATTTCTAATTTGTTGTTCTTCTTCTTTTTTACAAATCAATAAAGTATTATTTTTTTCTACAACTATATAATTATCAAGACCTTGTAAAACTGCAGTTTTTCCTTTTGGTAAATTTATAACACAATTTTTTGTATCATAAGTAAAAACATTTTCAGAATTTATGGAATTTTTAAATTCATCTTTTTCGCTATGCTCATAAAGTGAACCCCAATCTTTTGTTTTTTCCATAATTCCATAATCTATGGAAACATTTTTACATCTCGCATAAACAGATTCTATAAAATCTTTTTCTTTTTTTGTGTTATATGCAGAAAGATCTTCTGTAAATAGCTCATTTACTTCTGGCAAATGTTTTTCAAAAGCTTTAGTTATACTTTCTAAAGACCATAAAAACATTCCTGAATTCCAATAAAATTCTCCGCTTTTTAAAAAAACTTTTGCTAATTCTAAATCAGGTTTTTCTGTAAAAGTTTTTACTTTCACAAGAGAGCAATCTTGAATTTCTTTTTTATTATCTTCTATTTGAATATATCCATAACCTGTTTCCGGACGATTTGGTTTTATTCCAAGAGATTTTCATTTAAAATAATGTGGTCAGAAGGAGCAACAATTATATTAGCTTTTGGATTTATTATTTTAATTTTATTATTTGCATAAGAAATGCAAGGAGCAGTATTTCGTCTAAAAGGCTCTAATAAAATTTGATTTTCTTTAATTTTAGGAATTTGCTCAATTACTAAATTTTTATAAATTGAACTCGTAACAATAAAAATGTTTTCCGTATGAATAATTTTTTTAAACCTATCAAAAGTTTGTTGTAAAAGTGTTCTTCCAGTTCCTAAAATATCTAAAAATTGTTTAGGCTTTTTTTCACTACTTAGAGGCCAGAAACGACTTCCTATTCCGCCAGCCATAATTACACAAAAATTGTCTTTTTTCATAAAATTATATTAAAAAAATTTTTTTTCTGCTCCTCCTCCTATCATTAAAATAAAACCTAAAATTATTATCACAAAACCTATGCCTAAGAGTTTATAGTTTTCCTTATTGAAAGCAAAACCTAAATCTTCATTTTCCTCAATTTTTAATTTTTTATTTTTCTGTACCATTTTTTTATTTTTAAATACAAAAATAGAAACATTTTTTTTAAAAAAGTTTTTAATTGAAATAATATTTTAAATCAAAATTTGAAAAAAAAATTTTTGAAAAAATGGCATTTTTTTTTAATTTTTGAAAATAAAAAAAATTTTTTCAAAAAACGACCAAAATTTTAATATTTCAAAAATTAGAAATAAAAAAAATTTTTTTTCAAAAAAACGACCAAAATTTTAATATTTTCAAATTCGAAAATTAAAAAAATTTTTTCCAAAAAACGCCAATTTTTTAAATTTTTAATTTGAATAAAAAAAAACATTTTTTTTTTCATTTTTTAAATGAAAAAAAAATTTTTTTATAAAATTTTTAATTTTAAATTACGTTTTTTTATATAAAAAATAATTATGGATATTTTACCTTTAACTTACGATAAATATTTTAAAAAAGCCTTTTCAAATCTTACAATAGCGAAAAAATTTCTTGAAGATTTTCTTGACATTGAAATAGCAGAAATTTCTCATTTGGAAACAGATTTTAATCTGACCAATAAGTCCAGAGAATTACGTTTTGATTTTCGCTGCAAAGGTGACGACAAACATTTTATTGTGGAAATGCAGCAGTGGTATAAACCAGATGTTGTTAAGCGTTTTTATCTTTACCATTGCACAAATACGGCACTGCAGCTGGAAAATTTGCCAAAAACCAAAAGACATATTTATGATAAAGAAACAAAGTCTTATGTTCTGAAGGAGATAAAAGATTATTCGAAATTAACACCAAGCATAACAATAATTTGGTTTGTGGATGACTCATTTCGTTATAAAGAAGATTATTTAGTTTTTACAATTCTGCCGGAAAAAACCAAAGATTTTATTCTGGATGAGAGTTGGGAAAAGCTTACAAATTTTGATAAGGGTCAATTGCAGAAACTTTATAAAAAACGTAATGTTTTGAAAAAATTAATTAATAAAAAGAATAGGGATCTGGATTTTTTGCAAAAAAACAAAATGATATATATTTTTCAGAAGCAGGTTCTTAGGAATAAGAAAAATAAAAAGTATTTTGATTGGTTTGATTTTGCAAATAAATCTAAAAACAAGGAAAATAAAAATTCCGATTTTTCAAATTATCAAAAAAAGGGAGTTTTCAAAGAATTAATGAGAATTCTAAGCTCAAAATTTGTTTCTGAGGAAGAGTTAAATGAAGCAAAAAATTACTGTGATAATTATGAAGCATACGTGGAACAAACAAATAATTTTATCAAGAAAAATTACAATGAAATTAGAAGTGAATTTCTGGAGGAAGCAAAAGAAAGAGAAACGATTATTGCAATAAAAGAGGAAATTATAAAGGAAAATAAAGAGAAATTGAAAGAAAATAAAGAGAAATTGAAAGAAAATAAAGAGAAATTAAAAGAAAAAGATTTAAAATTAGAAAATTTAAAAAAAGAAAAATATAATGAAATGTTAAGCATTGCAAAATTTATGAAAAAATCTGGAATTGACATTGAAGAAATTTCAAAATCAACAAAAATATCCATAGAAGAAATTAAAAAAATTTAAAAAATTGGCGTTTTTTGAAAAAAATTTCCCCAAAAAACGCCAAAATTTTAATATTTATTAAAAAAAATTTTTTCCAAAAATGCCAAAATTTTAATATTTTATTAAAAAAAATTTTCCCCAAAAAACGCCCAAAATTTTAATTTTTATATCAAAATTTTTTTTTCAAAAAGATGGCGTTTTTTTTAATATTATAAATTACTGTTTTTTTCAAATTCTCTAATTAATTTTACGCTATTTAAATTATTTTTAGTAGATTTTTCATTTTTAATATCAAAACTTACAAGTGTAACTTTACTTTTTGCTACGATTTTATTGTCATTTTTTACAATAATCGTCTCTAAATCAAGACTTTTTGAACCAATTTTACAACAACGAATATATGCAATAACTTTATCTTCTATTTTTATTGGATAATGATAAGAAATTTCAATTCTCGCAACAACAGTTTCAAAATCAAGCTTTTTAAGATCGAAGTTAATAACTTTTTCAAAATAATAAATTCTTGCATCTTCCAAAAAACTTAAATAACTTTTGTTATTTACGTGTTTAAAAGTGTCTAAATCTCCATATCTTATGTGTAGATTTTTTTTTATTTTAAATTTAGAAATAATTTTTTCTATATTTTTCATTATAATTGTTTTTATATTAATTTTCAAAATTATAATTTTTATTAAATTTTCAAAAAAATGAAAAAAAAATTTTTATTACTTATTATTTCATTTGCAGTAATTTTCATTTCCAATTCTCAGGAAAAATTTATTGTAAATTGGTTAAAAACAGAGGAAATAAAATTACAATATCCTTGTTTTGCAGATAAAAAAAATGTTAAAGAAGAAAAATTTAGCGAAAAAGATATGTTCAAATTTTCTTATTTTGATATTTCTAAAATATCTCCTAAGGAAAAAGATATTTTTAAATGGAATAAAGAAAAATCTTTCGAGTGGAAAAAAGTAAAAACAGATAAAAAAAATTTCTTAGAAATAGATAGGGAAGAGGAAAATGGAATTTTGTATCTTGTAAGTTATTTGAATGCAGAGCGTTGGTTGAGTTTTAATTTGAAAATAGAAACTTCCCAAATGTGTGAAATTTTTATCGATGGAGAAAAAGTTGCTTCCAAATATACACAAGAAAAAGATGGGGGAAAAATTGGTAATCTTTCTAAAAAATTAAAACTTGAAAAGGGAAACCATATTTTAATAGTTAAAACTTTGAATGGCATCGAGAAAAAATTAGATTGGAAGTTAAAAACTTCAATAACTTTGGATAAAGATTTCAAAGAAGAAGATTTAAATTTTTCTTTATCTCCAAAAAATATTATGAATATTCATAATATTCTTGACGGCAAGAAAATAAGTTCTGCAAAAACTTCTTCAGATGGGAAATTTCTTGCAATTTCTTATAGGAATACTTGTCCGAAATCTAAAAAAACTACATATAGTGTTTGTATAAAAAACACAGAAACAAAAAAAAATCACAATTTTTTTGAAAATATTTCTCATTTAAAATGGTCTCCACAAGGCCATAAGATTTCTTATATTCGTTTTTTTGATAAAAAAGCAAATATTTATTTGTTTGATTTAGATGCAGGTAAAAAAGAAATTTTATTAGAAAATGTTGAAAATTTTATGAATTATTATTGGTCAAAAGATGGTATTTTCATTATTTATAAAATTTCAGAAAAAGCGGATAAAAATAAAATCGGTTTACAAAGATTGACTTATGGGAATTTAAGTAGTGATTTTCAAGATATTAGCCATAATGGAAAATATATTTTATTTTCTCAAAATTCTATAAATTATTCTGATATTCCTTATTCACAGCAAAATTTATATTTATTAGATTTGGAAAATTTAAAATTAGATACAATATGGAAAAATAAAAATTTTTCTGCGGAAGTTTCTTTTTCTCCAGATGATAAAAAATTATTAGTTATGGGAAGTCCGAGTGTTTTTGGAACATTAAAGAAAATCAAGTTTCTAATTCTTATGATGAGCAAGCATATATTTATGATTTAAAAACAAAAAAAGTTGATGCTATAACTTATGATTTTAATCCAAGTATAAAAAAAGGAGTTTGGGTAAAAGATAATTTTATTTATTTTCTTGTGAAACTTATGTAAAACTTTTTGAATATGATATAGTTGCGAAAGTTTTTAATAATGTTCAAACGGGTGTAGATGTTATTTCTAATGTTGATTTTGCAAAAAATTCGCCATTTATTGTTTATACAGGAACAAGCATTTCTACATATAAAAAAGCATATACTTTGAATCTTTTATAAAATTTTTGAAGATACAGAATTTGAAAATTATAAAAATGTTGTTTTTGGAAAAACAGAAAATTGGAACTTTGAAAATAAAGACAAAATAACAATCAAAGGACGAATTTATTACCCAGCAAATTTCGATAAAAGCAAAAAATATCCTTTGATAGTTTATTATTATGGTGGAACGTCTCCGGTAGATAGGAGTTTTGGTGGTCGCTATCCAAAAAATTTATTTGCTGGACAAGGTTATATTGTTTACGTTTTACAGCCAAGCGGTGCTACTGGTTTTGGACAAGAATTTTCTGCAAAACATGTAAATAATTGGGGAATTACTGTCGCTGATGAAATTATTAACGGTGTAAAAAAATTTACTGAAGAGCATAAATTTATAGATTCTAAAAAAATTGGTTGTATGGGTGCTTCTTATGGTGGTTTTATGACTATGTTATTACAAACTCGCACAGATATTTTTGCGGCGGCTATTTCTCATGCTGGAATTAGTTCCATTTCGAGTTATTGGGGCGAAGGTTATTGGGGATATGCTTATAGCACTGTTGCAAGTGCGAATAGTTTTCCTTGGAATAATAAAGATTTATATGTCGGACAAAGTCCTTTATTTAATGCGGATAAAATAAAAACACCATTATTATTATTACACGGAAAATCGGATACAAATGTTCCTGTGGGAGAAAGTATACAACTTTACACTGCTTTGAAAATATTAGGTAAAGATGTGGAGTTGATAGAAATTGATGCAGAAAACCATCATATAACAGATTATAAAAAACGAATTTATTGGAATAATACAATTATAGCATATTTTGATAAATATTTGAAAAATCAAGATAATTGGTGGAAAGAATTGTATAAAGAGGATAATTTTTAATTAAAAAAATTTTTCAAAAAAATTTTTTCAAAAATTGACGTTTTTTTTTGATTTTGATTTTTTTAATTTTTTTTGAAAAAACGTCATTTTTTTTTGGATTTTATAATTAAAAAAAAAATTTTTTTGAAAAAACGTCATTTTTTTTTGGATTTTATAATTAAAAAAAAAAATTTTTTTGAAAAAACGTCATTTTTTTTTGGATTTTATAATTAAAAAAAAAATATATTTTGAAAAAACGTCATTTTTTTTGAATTTTATAATTAAAAAAAAAAAATTTTTTTGAAAAAACGTCATTTTTTTTTGGATTTTATAATTAAAAATTTTTTTGAAAAAACGTCATTTTTTTTGAATTTTATAATTTATAAAAAAAAAAATTTTTTGATTTTTTTTGAAAAAAATGGTAATTTACGTCCTTCTTTAGTATCATTTGTTGCTACAGGTTTTTCTTCTCCGTAACCTTTATAAACCATACGTGTTTCTTCAATACCTTTTTTAACTATATAACTAACAACAGATTTAGCTCTTTTTTCAGATAATTTTTGGTTTTTATCATCTGCTCCCTGAGAATCTGTATGTCCAGAAATTTCAACTTTTAGTTTATTTTTTCTCTTCATATAAGCAACAACCAAATCCAATTCTTTAAAAGAAGATGATTTTAATTTATCACTTCCAGAAGCAAACAAAACACCATTTAAAGTTATACTACCTTTAATTCTCGCAGTATCAGTTTTAGTTTTTCCACAACTTCCTTCCACAGTATATTCATATAAACCATTATCAAGAAATTTCAACTCTGT
>NBLL01000127.1 GCA_002084355.1 Bacteroidetes bacterium 4572_128
TAAAAATAAAATCATTAAAATTTTGGCGTTTTTTGGAAAAAATTTTTTTTTTAATTTAAAAATAAAATCATTAAAATTTTGGCGTTTTTTGGAAAAAATTTTTTCAAAAAATTTTTTTTGAAAAAACAATTAAATATATATTTAATTGTTTTTTTTGAAATTTATTTACAAAGAATAATATTTGAAATTTGTAGCAGTTAAGTCTTTAGAACTTTCTTTCAAATATTCTTTTATACTTATTTTATTATTTTTTACAAAAGCTTGATTTAAAAGCGTTTTTTCCTTAAAAAATTTATTTAATCTACCAAAAGAAATTCTTTC
This sequence comes from Bacteroidetes bacterium 4572_128, assembly GCA_002084355.1. GTDB lineage: Bacteria > Bacteroidota > Bacteroidia > Bacteroidales > 4572-128 > 4572-128. Next base: position 322 of record NBLL01000127.1, read on the forward strand.
AGCAAGTTTTTCAGGTTTTCCTTCTTTTATTGCAAGTGCTTTACCAATTTCTAATTCTTTATCAGCGATTTCTTTAGAAACACCTTTCTTTATTGAAAGAAACCATAGAAGCTAATTTATTCCCATTATGAGTATAAGTAACTACTTCTTTATCTTCTAATAAATAGAAAAAAGATAAATTTATTTTTTCTCCAATAACACCAACTTGATTAACTAATTCCTCAGATACAGTAGTATTTTTAAATTTCAAAGTTTTTAATTCTTCTAAAGAATTTACTTTTTTTGTAATAGCAAGTTCTAATATTTCGTCAGCAAATTTTACAAAATCATCATTTTTTGCAACGAAATCAGTCTCACAATTTAAAACAAGTATTCCACCAGTTTTTTTATCTTTAGAAGTTTTTGCTATTACAACTCCTTCTGATGCTTCTCTATCTGCACGTTTTTCTGCAAGCTTTTGTCCTTTTTTTCTCAAAAAAGTTATAGCTTCTTCAAAATTCCCATTAGTTTCACTAAGTGCTTTTTTGCAGTCCATCATTCCTGCACCAGTCATTTTTCTTAATTTGGCTACATCAGCCGCTTTTATTTTTGCCATTTTTTTATTTATTTTATTTTTTTCTTGCATCTGTTTTTCTCGCAGTACTCCTCGGTCTTCTTCTTTGTCCACCTTTTTTTTGTGGTCTTTTGTCTTTATTTTGACGACTAGGAGCTTCTTTTTTTGTAAAAACTCTTTCGTTTAAACCTTCCTTTACTGCTTCTGTAATAACATTTATTATCAAATCTATAGATTTTTTTGCGTCGTCATTACCAGGAATTACATAATTTACATCATCCGGATTAGAATTAGTATCAACTAAGGCAAATATAGGAATTTGTAATTTCTTCGCTTCCTTGACAGCAATATGTTCCTTAGAAATATCTACCACAAACAAAGCGGCAGGAAGTTTATTCATATCAGAAATACTTCCAAGTATATTTTCTAATTTCGCTCTTTGTCTTCTAATTTGCAATCTCTCTCTTTTAGAGATATTTTCAAATGTACCATCTGTAGCCATTTTGTCAATATTTGACATCTTATTAACAGCTTTACGAATGGTTGGAAAATTTGTAAGCATACCACCAGACCATCTTTCTGTTATGTACGGCATACCTATTTCCTTGATTTTTTCTTTAACAAGTTCTTTCGCTTGTTTTTTCGTTGCAACGAATAATATTTTTTTGCCAGATTTTGCTATCTGTTTTAAAGCCGCTGCTGCTTCATATAATTTTACAATCGTTTTATGCAAATCTATAATATGGATACCTCCGCGTTCCATAAAAATATAGGGTGCCATTTTAGGATTCCATTTTCTTTTTAAATGTCCAAAATGTACGCCTGCATCTAACAATTCTTGAAATGTTAATTTTTCCATTTTTATTTTAATTTGTTTACATTCTTAAATTTAACAATCATTAAGTAGCTTTTTTAAGATCTTAACAATTTAGATTCTAAACACAATATAAATTCTAACGTTTACTAAATTGAAATCTTTTACGTGCCTTAGGTCTACCGGGTTTTTTACGCTCAACAACACGTGGATCTCTTGTCATAAAACCTTTTAATTTTAAAGCAGCTTTATTTTCCGGGTCAATTATTACAAGTGCTCTTGCTATGGCAAGACGTAGTGCTTCAGCTTGTCCTTTTATTCCACCACCTTTTAAATTTACTTTGATATCATATTTTCCTAATGTATCAAGTTCCTTTAATGGTTGTTCAACAACGTAATGAAGCAATGGGTCTGGAAAATACTCTGTATAATTCCTTTTATTAATGATAATTTTGCCTTCGCCTTCTTTCATAAAAAGTCTTGCAACAGCTGCTTTTCTTCTTCCAATAGTGTTAGTTACTTCCATTTTTATTTAATTAAAATCATTTAGATTTATTAGTTTTGGTTCTTGTGCTTGATGAGGATGTTCTTCTCCAACATTAAAACCACCAGGATAGCCAGAATGACTGAAATATTTCTTATCTGTCCATTTTTTACCTGTCATACGAATCTTGTCAGCATTAATAACTATTACATTATCACCACAATCAACGTGAGGAGTAAAATTGGTTTTATGTTTGCCTCTCAAAAGCTTAGAAACTTTTGAAGAAAAACGACCCAGTATTTGTTCTTTTGCATCAACAATAACCCATTCCTTATTAACAGTTTGGGCATTTGCTGAAACAGTTTTATAACTCAGTGTATTCATTTTATATTTTATATATAATAAATATATTGTAAAATTATTTTGCAAATATAATTTTTTTATTAAAAATAAAAAATAAAAATTTTTTTTATTAAAAATTTAATTTTTTTTTAATTTTAAAATTTTAAAATTTAAATTATGAATGAAGAAAATTTAATTAAGATTCAAAAAAGAGCAAAAAATTGGTTGCTTGGAAGTTTTGACGAATTTACAAAAACAAAAGTAAAAGAATTATTAGAAAATAATTCTGAAGAATTGAAAGATTCTTTTTATAAAGATTTGGAATTTGGAACAGGCGGTTTACGTGGAATTATGGGAGTTGGAACTAATCGTATGAACAAATATACAGTTGGAATGGCTACTCAGGGGCTTGCAAATTATTTGAAAAAGAATTTTAAAAATCTTAAAGAAATAAAAGTTTCTATTGCTCACGATTGCAGAAATAATAGTCGTTTTTTTGCAGAAACGGTCGCAGATGTTTTTTCGGCAAATGATATAAAAGTTTATTTATTTGAGAGTTTGCGTCCCACTCCGGAATTATCTTTTGCGATACGACATTTTTCTTGTCAAAGTGGAGTAAATATTACCGCTTCACACAATCCGAAAGAATATAATGGTTTTAAAGCTTATTGGAAAGATGGAGGTCAATTAATTAATCCTCACGATATTAATGTTGTAAATGAAGCACGAAAAATTAATATAGAAGACGTAAAATTCAATGGAAAAAAGGAAAAAATTTTTTCCATAGGTAAAGAAATAGATGAAATTTATTTGGAAGGATTAAAAAAATTATCTCTGTCTCCGGAAATTATCGAAAGAAATAAAGATATAAAAATTGTTTATACGCCAATTCACGGGACTGGCGTAAAAATGATTCCAGAGTCTTTAAAAAATTATGGTTTTTCAAATATTTTTAATGTTCCTGAGCAAGATAAAATAGATGGAAATTTTCCTACGGTTATTTCTCCAAATCCAGAAAATGCAGATGCATTAAAAATGGCTTTAGATAAAGCAAAAGAAATAGATGCTGATATTGTGATGGCAACTGACCCAGATGCTGACAGAATAGGAATAGCGGTAAAAGATTTGAAAAATAATTTCATTTTATTAAATGGAAATCAAACTAATGCCATTTTGATAGATTATTTATTGAAAAAATGGCAAGAAAATGGAAAATTAAAAGGAAAGGAATATGTTATAAACACCATAGTTTCTTCGGAAATTATCAAAGAAATAGCAAAAAAATATTTTGTAGAATATTATGAAGTTCTTACTGGCTTTAAATTTTTCGCTGAAATGATTGAGAAAAATGAAAATAAAAAAACCTATATTGGTGGCGGAGAAGAAAGTTACGGTTTTCTTGCTGGAGATTTTGTCAGAGATAAAGATGCGGTTAGTGCAGCTTCTTTGATTGCGGAAGTTGTTGCTTATGCAAAAGATAATAAAAAAACTATTTTTGAATATTTGATAGATATTTATAAAGAATATGGTTTTTATAAGGAAAGTCTTTTAAATATTGTAAAAAAAGGACAAAAAGGAGAAAAAGAAATATCTGAAATGATGGGAAATTTTAGAGAAAATCCACCAGAAAAAATCAATAATATTAATGTCATTTTGAAAAAAGATTATCTTTTGCGAGAAGAAATTTGTTTAAAAACAAATAAAATTAAAAAAATTAATCTTCCGAAGTCTAATGTTTTACAATTTATTATGGAAGATGGTTCAAAAATTTCTGTTCGTCCTTCGGGAACAGAGCCGAAAATAAAATTTTATTTCTCTGTAAAAGAAAATCTAAAATCAAAAAAAGATTTTTATGAATTGCAAGAAAAATTAGACAATAAACTTTTAGATTTTGAAAATTATTTTAATAATTAAAAGATTATTTCAATAAAAATATTGGAGATTTTAAAATCTCCAATTAAAAAAAACGTCAAAATTTTAATAATTTATTTAAAAAAAAATTTTTTCAAAAAACGCCAAATTTTTAATGATTTTTGAAAAAATTTTTTATATTTGCGAAAAATTAAAAATTAATTATGTCTATAAAAAACCATATTGGCTATCTTGCTCCTTTGAATTATGATATTTTTTTTAGAAAAGTATTCAAAGATAAGTCTATTGCAAAAGATTTTTTGCAGGATTTTCTTGAAATAGAAATTTCAAGTATAGAAGAATTGAAAAATAAATATAAACTTACTGATGAATTCGCAGTGTAGAATTTGATTATAGATGTGTGATAGATGGGAAAGTTGTTGTAATTGAAATGCAGCAATGGAATAAATTGGATGTTGTAAAACGTTTTTACACATACCATTGTGTAAATACTTCTTTATTGCTTGAAAAATTACCATTAAAATCCATTCCTACTGGAAAAAATGAGGAAGTAAAATTTAAAGATTACGAAGATATTACAAATGTTATCACTATAGTTTGGATGGTAAACGATAATATGAACATGGAAGAAGATTTTGTATCTTACATTCCATTACCTGAAATATCTAAGGATTTTGTTTTAAATAAAGAACTTTGGAGAGATAAAAAAAATTATAAAAAAGTCCTTGAATACTTAGAAAGAATTTATAAGATTTATGAAAATGACACTAGAGATTTGGATTTTTTGCAGGAGAATAAATTAATTTTTGTTTTTCAAAAAAATATTATTGAGAATAAAAAAAATAAAAGCTATTATAAATGGTTTAAATTTGTTAAAAAAAATAGTTTTTTAAAAATTATTAAAAAGCTTAAAAAAGATTTTCTTAATGATGAAGAAATAAAAGCTATAAAAGATACAAAATCTTATTTAGAAAGAGTAAATAGGTTTAAGAAAAGTTTTCTAAAATTAAATAAAAGAGAATTGACGAAAGCTGGGATAAAAATAGGAAGAGAAGAAGGAAGAGAGGAAGGACAAAAAGAAAAAGCTATAGAAATAGCAAAACAAATGAAAAATAAAAATATTTCAAATGAAGATATTGCAAATATGACAAAATTATCTATGAAAGAAGTTGAAAATATTATATAATAAAAAAACATATCTAAAGCTTGAGTTTTAGATATGTTTTTTTAATAATTTTCGAAATCAATAAAAATTCATTGAAAAAATTTTTTTTTGAAAAAAGCAATTATTTTACGAAATTGTAATTAAAAAAATTTTTTTTGAAAAAAAAGCAATTTTTTTATAAATTATAATTAATAAAATTAATTGAAAATAACTTATTATTTTCAATTAATTTTTTTCAAAAAACTCAAATTTTTTAATTTTTTATAAGTTTTTTCTTATAAGTATTTTCTTTTGTTTTGATTTTTATATTAAAAATACCTCTTTTTAATTCTTCTAATGAAAAAACACTTTTTGATTTATTAATATTTTTTTCAAAAACTTTTTTTCCTTGTAAATCAAAAATAGAAATAACTCCTGAATTTTCTTCTATTTCTACGAAAATTTTATTCTTGGTCGGATTTGGATAAATTCTTACATTAATATTTTTATCAGCAATAATTTTTTCCTTAGAAACACCTATATTTGAACGGAAATTTGTTGTAAAAGTTCCTCTACCGTGAGTAGCGACAACAACTTTATTATCATCTTCTCTAATTCTCATCATATCAACTCTTACATTTGGTAGATTTCCAGAAATTTCCCAAACAACTTCTTCTGCTGTAATGTCGAAAGTTTCCCAAACACCAATTTCTGTTGCGAGAAGAACTTGTTTAGAATTTTCCTTAGAAAAAAGCGACCATCTGACAGGCATATCTGGTAAATTACTTTCTTTATTGAACCAAGAGCTTCCTCCGTCAAAAGATGCAAAAACAGAAGTAACGCCATAATTAGAAAAAGTTACAAGCAAAGTATCTTCCGAACCTCCAACAGAAATACTCGAAATATTTGCAGTTGGAAAATCTACACCTGTAATTTCTAAAAACTTCTACATCAGTATCTAATTCAATAAATTCACTTACTGCTCCTTGATTTGGATTTGTTGTTATATTAGAAATTTTTAATAATTGATTATTTAATTCACCATGAGCACTTGTTGCATTTGCATACAAAGTATTAGATTTATAATCATAATCAACAGGATTTATAAATAAACCACTTTCTATTCCAGCTCCGAAAAAAGCAACATTGAAAATTAAATAATAATATTGATTATAATAAATAGAAACGATTAAAAGTTCATCACCACTTTTATCAAAAAAACAATATGCACCATCTCCACCAGAAATTTTTGAAGAATTTATTATTGTATCTTCTTGGCCAAAAATTAATGTTCCATTATCTTGTAAACCACCCATATAAAGATCTGATGTATCTATAGGATAAATATCACAAGTATAAAATTGTAAAGTATTCAAATTATTATTTTTACTTTCAAAAGTAACTATTTCATTTACTGCATTATTGGAATAAAAAACTCCTCCATCAGTAGCAAATAAAACATCATCATTAGAGTTTGGATTAAAAGCAATAAAATGTTGATCTGCATGAACATATTGTTCTAATGTTGTTTCGTCGTATAAACCAGTCCATAGAGAAATATGATTCCATTCTTCTCCTGCATTATCTGTTCGCCATAAATCTAAACCACCAATAAAAACAATATTTTCATTTTCTGGATGCACTTTTATAGTCATAGCATGCCAAGATAAATATGCCCAATCTTTATCGTCATTTTCTATTATTGGTGTGGTTTTTTCTGTCCAAGTTTCACCTTTATCATCAGAGCGTAAAAAATATCTTCCTATAAAAGTATTGAAACCACTCATTAACTCTGTATTACTTCCAGCTCCTACAACAGCATAAATTACATTTTCATTAGATTCAGATGCGCTAAGCATCACTCTTCCTGGAACATTATAAATTTCGTCGCTTTCAATTATATTTTTATAATCTGCAAAAACACTCCAAGTTCCTTCTGTTCCGGAATCAGAATATAAAATATTTGCTCCTCCTTCGGCATTTAAATTTCCAGAAGTTCCAACATAAATTCTTCCGTCAATTCCAACTTCAATATCAGAAACAGCATAAGGATTTTCTGTTCCGGGTATATTTGGCAAAACTTGTGTCCAAGTCAAACCGTCATCTTCAGAACGAAATAATCCATCACTTGGAGAACTTTGATGAACCACATTTTTATAAATTCCAGATACAACACCAGCATAAATTACACTATTTCCATTTTCGTTTTTAACCACAATATCTGTAACATAATGAAAATCACGAGTAGATTCTATAATTTCCCAATTTGTTCCGCCGTCATTAGTTTTGTAAATTCCAGAACCACGTCCGGAAGATTCTCTATAAATAATAACTGCTGTTTGTGCTTCTCCTGTACCAGCATAAAAATTTTGAGTATTATTTGGGTCGTAAGCCATACAAGAAATAGAAAGATTTTCCCATTTATCAGAAATTGAAACCCAATAACTTGTGGCACTAAAAAAATCTTCGTTGTAAAATATTCCTCCGGTAACTCCTGCTGTCCAAACTTTATTTTCTACATTTGGGTCGAACATAATTGTTCTAACTCTTCCAGCCATATTTGATTGTATTTCTGTCCATTCTAAAGGCAAAACTTCATTAGTTCTTTTTCGCGAATAACTCTTTTTAACTTCTTTATACGCCTCACCCAATCTTTCCGTAGGAACTCTTTTTAGATTTGGGTCTAATGTCATAAAATAATTTTGCATACTTGCTTCGGCAACTCCACTTTCCAATTTATAAGGAGAAACCTTATTTTTATTTTGATAAGAAAATGATTTGCATTCTTCTTTCAAAAAGTTTTCATAATTTTCACGTTTTGTTTTTTCTTTTGTACAAGAAAACAGTACAAAAAAAGAAAGAACAAAAAATAAAAAATTTTTTCTATTTTCCTTCATTTTTTTTTTTATAAAAATTTTTGTAAAAATATTTATTTTTTTGTTTTTATTTTGAAAAAAAATTTCAAAAAAAAAAATGCCAAATTTTTATGATTTTGGGAAATTAAATAAATATTTTTTTTCAAAAAATCGGCAAAATTTTAATGTTTTTTTTATTTTAAATAAATAAATTTTTTCAAAAAAATGCCAATTTTTTATGAATTTTAATTTTTTTTTTTTATGAAAAATGTAGAATTTTTAAAATTAAAAAAAAAATTTTTGAAAAAAATGACGAATTTTTTAAATTTTTATTTAATTTTGTATTTTCAAAATTAAATAAATATTATGTTAGAAATATTAAATGAAATTAAAAATTTAGAAGAAAATAATTTTTTCTTATTTGCGGGTCCTTGTGTGATAGAAGATGAAAAAACTACTTTTGAAATTGCAGAGGAATTGAAAAAAATTACTGATAAATTAAAAATTCCTTATGTTTTTAAAGCTTCTTATAAGAAAGCAAATCGTTCTCGTTTAGATTCATTTTCTGGAATTGGAGATAGAAAAGCTTTAAAAATTTTACAAAAAGTAAAAAATGCTTTTGATTTACCAATAATTACTGATGTTCATGATAAAGATGAAGTAATTATGGCATCTTTATATGCGGATATTTTACAAATTCCAGCTTTTTTATGCCGACAGACTGATTTACTTGTAGCAGCAGCAAAAACAGGAAAAATTATAAATATAAAAAAAGGGCAATTTTTATCTCCGCATTCTATGAAATTTGTTGTGGAAAAAATTTTACAAAATGGAAATAAAAACATAATTCTAACAGAAAGAGGTACAAGTTTTGGGTATCAAGATTTGATAGTTGATTTTAGAGGGATAATTGAAATGAAAAAAAACAATTTTCCAGTGGTTTTAGATATAACTCATTCTTTGCAAGAGCCGAATACTAATAGTGGAGTTACCGGAGGAAAACCTGAATTAATAGAAACTATTGCAAGAGCAGGAATTTCTGTAGGTGTTGATGGAATTTTTATGGAAACACACCCAAATCCAGAAAAAGCAAAATCTGACGGAAAAAATATGTTAAAACTTTCTAAAGTGGAAAATTTATTAACAAAGTTAGTGAAAATAAGGAAAACAATAATTGAGTTTTAGTTTTTTATATGAAAAAATTGGAGCAAATTTTAGAAAAAAAAAATTTTTTGAAAAATGACATTGTTTTTTTATTATCTTTAAAAGGAGAAGATTGTAAAAAATTATTTCAAAAAGCACAAGAAGTAAAATTAAAATATATTAGTAATAAAGTTTATTATCGTGGTTTAATTGAATTATCTAATATTGAAAGTGCTTTATTTTCATATAAAAATAATTATGCTTCTATAGTTATTCAATCTGGAGAAATTGAAAGCGAAATATTTTCAAAGAAAATTGAAAATATTTTAAAAAAAATACATCAAAAAACTAGTGGGAAGTTTGGAATTACTTTATCAATGGGAGAACAAAAAAAAGAAACTTATAAAAGATGGTTAGATGCGGGAGCGTCTCGCTATCTTTTGAGAATTGAAACAACAAATAAAAAACTTTATAATAAAATCCACCCAAATGATGAAACACATAATTTTCATAAACGATTAAAACATTTAAAAGAATTACAAGATATTGGTTATCAAACAGGTACAGGTGTTTTGATAGGATTGCCATTTCAGACTTTAGAAGACCTTGCAGATGATTTATTATTTTTTAAATCTTTTGATATTGATATGGTTGGAATGGGACCATATATAGAACATATAAATACTCCACTTTATAAACATTCTAATTTGCTTCTTTCAAAAGAAAATAGATTAGAATTAAGTTTAAAAATGATTGCAATTTTAAGAATTTTAATGAAAGATATAAACATAGCCGCAACGACAGCTATGCAAACATTAGATGAAAATGGACATATTAAAGCTTTGATTGTAGGAGCAAATATTTTAATGCCAAATACTACTCCAACAACTTATAAAAAAAATTATTTATTATATGAAAATAAAGAAAGAACAAAAGACCAAGCAAAGAATGTCAATAAAATTTTAGAAGAAAGAGTAAACTCTTCCGGAAATAAAGTTTGTTTTGGAGAAAAAGGAGATTCTTTACATTTCTTTAAAAGAAAAAAAATTCAATATTTACAATAAAAAAAAATTTTTTTCTAAAAAACGAGAAAATTTAATATTTTATTTAAAAAAAAATTTTTTAAAAAACGAGAAATTTTAATAATTTATTTAAAAAAAAAATTTTTTTCCAAAAAACGAGAAATTTTAATAATTTATTTAAAAAAAAAATTTTTCCAAAAAACGAGAAATTTTAATAATTTATTTAAAAAAAAAATTTTTTTCCAAAAAACGAGAAATTTTAATAATTTATTTAAATAAAATTTTATAGATTTTTCATTTGATTAACAATTTTCATAGTTTCTACAGAAATTGTGCAAACTCTTTTTAATAAATCTATGACCTCCATTTTATAATCAGAAAATTTATAATTATTAAAATTTTCAAAAATGG
>NBLL01000005.1 GCA_002084355.1 Bacteroidetes bacterium 4572_128
AATAATTAAAAAAAAAAAATTTTTTTTCAAAAAACGCCAATTTTTTAATGTTTTTAATAATTTAAAAAAAAATTTTTTCCAAAAACGTCAATTTTTTAATGTTTAAAAAAAAATTTTTTCCAAAAAAACCAAAATTTTATGGTTTTTAATAATTTAAAAAAAATTTTTTTTCAAAAAACGCCAATTTTTTAATGTTTTTAATAATTAAAAAAAAAATTTTTTTCAAAAAAAACCAATTTTTTAATGTTTTTAATAATTTCAAAAAAAAATTTTTAATTTTCAAAAGAACTTTCGTTTCGATTTTTTAATTCTTTTTTTTCTAACAAAAGGATTTTTAGAAATTTGTTTGAATTGATAACGCACAACTAAATAAATTCCAAAATTTACACTCCTCATAAAATCTTCTGATTCAGATTCAAAACTATTTCCATTATAATCAACTCCTTGCCAGTCAGTAAAACCTACATTTGTTCGAAAACCGATATTATAAACAATATTTTGATTTAATTGAAATTCTCCACCTATTCCCAAAACACCAGAAAAACCAAAATTACTAAAAGTATCTTCAAAATTATCTCGAGATAAACCATCTTCTTCAAACCAAACTCTTCTTTTAATATTAAATGCAGTTCCGATTTCTGTATAAGCATGCTTAACTCTAAACCTAACAAGAACTGGAATAACTATAGTTTTTAAAACGATTCTATTTTCAGGATATGGATATTTCAAACGTATAGAATATCTTTGATTGGATTCACTTAATAAAAATTCTGTTTGCAAAGCAAAATTCCTTGTCCATTGAAAACCAAACAATAAACCAAATTCACTTGCAAAAGTTGGTAAATAATCTACGGTATTATTTACCGTTGTTTTATTTGTCAATAACCAAGAAGTCATTAAATAATGTAAAAGTAAAAAGAAATTTTTTCATAATATATTTTTTAAATTTTATTTTCCGCTTCCTTTGAAAATTATCATCACAGTATAAATCATAATTTTAAAATCAGTATAAATGGACATATTTTCTATATAAATTATATCATATTTTAAACGCTCAACCATCTCTTTAACATTTTCTGCATAACCATATTTTACTTGTCCCCAGGAAGTTATTCCAGGTTTAACTTTTTGCAAATGATAATAATGCGGAGCAATTTTTGCAATTTTTTCTATAAAAAATTGTCTTTCCGGACGTGGTCCAACAAGAGACATATCACCAATTAAAACATTATAAAACTGCGGTGTTTCATCTAAACGCAATTTCCTCATAAAAAGTCCAAATTTTGTAATTCTAATATCTTTATCTTTCGATAAAGCTGGACCGTGTTTTTCGGCATCAATAAACATAGAACGAAATTTCCAAATAAAAAATGGTTTTCCATATTTACCAATTCTTTCTTGACCATAAAAAATTGGACCTTTCGAAGATAATTTTACACTTATCATTAAAAAAATATACAATGGAATTAATAAAATTAATGCAATAATTGAAAAAACAATATCTATAATTTTCTTTAAATTTTCTTGAAAAGTAGACATTAAATCATAAGAAATTTCTATTAATGGCGTAGTGAAAAAAGTTGTCATATTTGCTGTTCCCGTTAAAATATCATACATACTTGGAATAACTTTTATTATTAAATCATTTTTATAAAGTTTATTTAAAATATCACTGATATTTTTATGCTCGGAATTTTCTATGGCAATAATTATTTCTTCTATTTTATATTCTTCAATAATTTTTTGCAAATTGCAAATTTCTCCAAGATGTTTTAAATTTTCTTTAAAAATAAATTTATTGGTTTTATTAATATTAATAAAACCAATAAATTTATTTCCAGACGATTGCTCTTGATTTTTAAATTCATTATAAATTTTAAATGCTTTTTTTCCATTTCCAATCAATAAGGTATTAAAACCTATTTTTCTATATCTAAGTTTTTTAATAGTGTGATTTGTTATCAAAAAACGAGGAATATAAGTCAAAATAAAATGAAATGAAAATAATGCAAAAAAAGAATAATAATAATCCTTATAAGATACAATTGTGTCATCGAGAATTAACAAGAAGAAAATTATTATTACACCTGTCATAGAAATGCTGATAGTTTGCCAAAGTTCTTTCAATCTGGATTTTCTATAAATTCTTTTATAATAACCATTTAAATAATATAAAATTAACCAAAAACACGGAATAGCAATTAAAAAATAAAAATAGTTCTTTTTAAATTCTATAGGAATTTCATAGCCAAATTTTGCTGATTCTATATATATTTTTCTAAAAGCAAAAAATAAAATCCAAGCAACCAAAGAAGAAATTATATCAAAAATTAAATATTTAAAAATTTGACGATTTTTATTCATTATTTTTTTTTAAAAATGTAATAATTTAAAATTATCCCAGTAAAATTTTGGTTCTATAATTTCATCTTCTTCGCCTTTTGCATAAGCAAAAAATAAATTATAAGTTTTTATTTCTGTATAGCTTTCGAAAGTTTGAGTTAAATTTATATAAATTTTATTCCAATTTTCTTTTTTATTTAGATAAATAACTGGAATTGTTTTTATAGACGTTTCGGTTTCATAAATTAACCCAATTACAAATTCTGTATTATTTTTATAATTCATCTCTAAATAAGTTTCCGAGTAATTTGTTGGTTTCTCGAACTTATTTATAGTTTTGAATTGAAATAATGAATCTTCAATTTTAATTCTCGTAAAACCAGAATATTGTCCTTCGAAAACTGAGGAATCTATTTTTTCCATTAGAGAGGAGTTTGAATTTACAGTGTCTAAACTTATTCCCGCAGATTCAAAATCTTCCATCCAATCAAAAATTGTTTCTTCTTTATAAGAAATTTTCGGTGATATTTTTGTTATTTTACTTGTTTCAAGAACTTTTTCTATTTCATAAGCTTCATAAAATGGGTAAATTGTACGACTGGCAGAAATTCCATTTTTTTTAATTCCAGCCTTTATAACAATTTTTTGCTCTCCTGTTTCCATAACAGGAAATTCTGCTGGCAATTCAAAAACACCTATAAAATTCCCATTAACACTTACCCAAGCATCTGTAATATTTTCTGATGCAGTACCTTGATAATGAGAAGTTTGTAATTCTATCTTTTCAATATTTATATATGAAGGTATTTTTTCCTTTTCATCTATTTCGCAAGAATATAAAAGAATTATATAAAATAAAATAAAAATTTTTTTTTCAAAAAAACGCATTTTTTTTTAATTTTTTCAAATTTGTTTTTAAACGATTTTATTTTTTTTATATTTTAAAAAAAAAAAAAATAATTAAAAAAAAAATATTATTTTTGTAAAAATTCACAATTTTATATTTTTTTATGAAGACTTTTAAAAATTACTTTTTTATTTTTGTGATTGCAATGTCATTTTCATCTCTTGCAATTTCACAAAACCGTATGATTTTGTTCGAAGAAGGAACGAATGCTTCTTGCGGACCTTGTGCTGCTCAAAATCCTACTTTTAATGCTTTATTAGATGCAAATACTGATAATGTTATTTCTATAAAGTACCAATGGTATTTTCCCGGAACTGACCCTATGCATGACCACAACCCAGGTGAGGCAAATGCAAGACTGCAATATTATGAAATAAGTGGTGTTCCTACTGCTACTATGGACGGAGTTATATATTCTTTTCCAAATGCTTATGATGGTGCTGCTATTGGATATACACAATCTCACATAGATGAACAACTTGCTGTTCCTTCTCCCTTAAATATAGATCTATCTCATACAGTTATTGGACATACAATAACTGCTTCTATGGATATAGGAGCTCTTGAAGATCTTACTGGTAATCTTGTTGCTCATATTGTAGTTATTGAAAAAGCAATATTTTTTGATTCTCCTCCTGGATCAAACGGGGAAACAGAATTTTACAATGTAATGAAGAAAATGTTACCATCAAGTAATGGAACCAGTTTAGAAGATTTTATATCTGGTGGAAGTGTTAACATAACAGAATCTTGGGAAATAGCAAATATTTATGATATAAATGAATTGGCTGTTGTTGCTTTTGTACAGAATAATTCTACAAAAGAAGTTTTACAGGCATCTTATTCTGAACCTGTTACACCTATTGCACCAGATTTTTTGAATACATCAGCTAAATCTATTTTATATCCTACAGAAGATTTTTGTGGAAATACTATTTCACCAGTAGTGAAAATAGAAAATAATGGTATGGATTTAACAAGTCTTGATATCTCTTATTCTGTAAACGGTGGTGAAATAACTACTTTAAATTGGACAGGAGAATTAGCATTTCTTAGTGCTATGGAAGTTGAATTACCAGAATCTGAATTTATCAGAGTTGATGATATAGTTAGAAATGATTATACTATAGAGGTATTTACATCTTTACCAAATGGACTTGAAGATACAGATACTAATGATGACGAAATAAGTTTATCTTTCTTAGCACCGTCAACAGATTTTAATATTGTTTCTTTAGAAAGGGATTATTTAAGAATGACGAAGAAACACCAATATACAAAGGAGGAAAATTTTTAGAAAGTGATAATGATTCTGTTGCTTACGATGCCAATTCTTCAGAATTAATTACAGAAGTTTTTAACTTAGAACCGAATAATTGTTATACGTTTGTAATTTTAGATACTTACGGTGATGGAATAGCTAGCAATGGCGCACAAACTAATGGATATTATTCTCTTAGAGATGGTGATGGAAATATTTTAAAAACTGGTGGAGATTACGGTTTTGGAGAAATGTATAACTTTAAAGTTAATTATCCAGTAAATATAGATGATATTTCAGAAAGTAATAATTCTGTAGAGATTTATCCTAATCCAGTTAAAGATAATTTGAGCATTAAAAATGCAGAAAACAGCAAAATTAAAATTTATAATGTTCTTGGAGAAGAAATTTTAGAAATAAAAAGTGCTTCTGATAATGAAACAATCAATTTAGAAAAATACAAAAAAGGAACTTATTTTGTAAAAATTTTCAATAAAAAAGAAGTTATCGTTAAAAAAATTGTTTTAAACAATTAAAATCTTTTTATAATTTTAAAAAAATTCGGATTTTTTTAAAAATCCGAATTTTTTTTGTAATCTAAATATTAAAAAATTTAGTTATAGAACATTTTGTGAAATATAAATTTTTTTATTATTAAAAATAAAGAGATTATGTTTCATCGTTCACGATGATTTCGTTGCATATCCTATATCCATTGATTTTTAATGCTTTAATAATAATTTGGAATGAAAATTTTAAAAAAATATTTAAAAAAAAACAAATTTTTCACAATTTTATTATAAAAGAACTCTCACCGTAAAAATATTCTATAACCAAAATTTTTTTAGATTTTTTTAAAAAAAGTTTAAATGACTTCAACCTAAAAAAGATTGAAATTTTTATCATATCCTAAAAAAAATCTTAATTTTGAGATTTTAAATAAAAAATTCAAAAAATGAAAACATTAAAAATTTGTCTTGATTATATCAATTATACAAATTATGTTTTGTAATATATTGTTTTGCTTTGGCTATCAATGACGAAATTACATCAAAATTAATAATAAAGTTTTATGAAAATTTATTGAAAAACGAAAAAAATAAATCTAAACATTTGCAAAAGGCAAAATTGCAATTAATTAAAGATGGAAAATATTCACATCCATATTTATGGAGCCATTTATTTTAATTGGGAATGATTTTTCAAAAAAAAATTTTGAAATTTTAATGATTTTTTGTTTTTTTAATTTAAAATTTAAATTTAATGAAAACGGTTATTTCTATAGAAAATCTAAGTATAGCTTATAAATTAAAAAAAAGAATAAAAACTATAAAAAAAAATATTAACCTCATAGCAAATGAAGGTGAATTAATTGCTTTAATCGGTGCGAATGGTGTTGGGAAAAGCACATTTTTACGTACAATTTCATCTTTACAAAAACATTTTTTTGGGGAAATAAAAATTTTTAATAAAGAAATTAATAAATATTCAAATATAGAAATGTCAAAAAAATTAAGTTTTGTTTCGACAGAAATTATTAATGTTAATAATTTGAAAGTTAAAGATTTAGTTGCTTTGGGAAGATTTCCATACACAAATTTTATAGGAAAATTGAAAGAAAAAGACAAATTTAAAATTAGTTCTGCATTAGAAATCACTGGAATGAAAAATTTTGCTAATAAATATATAAACGAAATTAGCGATGGAGAAAGACAAAAAGTTATGATAGCAAAAACTTTAGCACAAGATACTGATATTATAATTCTCGACGAGCCGAGTGCTTTTTTAGACTTGGAAAATAAATATGAAATTATAAGCATTTTAAAAAAACTTTCTGAAGAAAACAATAAAACAATTATTTTTTCATCTCACGATTTGAATATTACAATGCAAGAAGCAGATAAAATTTGTTTCCATAATAAAAAAATTATTTTTGATAATAAAAAATTCGATTTTATAAGAAAAAATAATAATAAAAATTTTAAAATAAATTTAATTTCTGATGAAAATTTAGAAAAATTTTTGACAAAAAAAGCATTAGAACGAATAAATTTTAAAATTACAGAAAACTCTAAAATGAAAATTTTTATTAAAAAAGACTTAAAAAAAACAATATGGATTTTCAAAATTCAAAATGAAAAAAAAATATGTTATTCTATTTATGAGCTTATTTTTATTTTAAAAAAAATAAAAAAAATTCTAATTAAAAAATAAAAAAAATTCTAATTAAAAAATTGCCATTTATTTGAAAAAAAAATTTTTTTTGATTTAAAAATTTCATAAAATTATATCGTTTTTTTGAAAAAAAAATTTTTTTTTAATTATAAAAATCTTAAAAAAGTGTCGTTTTTTGAAAAAAAAATTTTTTTTTAATTATAAAAATCTTAAAAAGATGTCGTTTTTTGAAAAAAAAATTTTTTTTTAATTTTCAAAAACATTAAAAATTACGCATTTTATTAAAAAAAATTTTTTTAATTTTCAAAATTCATAAAAAATCGGCATTTTATTAAAAAAATTTTTTTTTTTAATATTAAAAAAAATCAATTTAGATAAAAATTTTATAATTTTTCTTTGAATTTGAAAAAAAAAATAAATTTGATAGAAATTTTTTTATAATTTAATTTGAATTAAAAAAATAACATGGAACAAAAAAAAGAATATAAATTTTCAGAAATCACCTATAAAATATTAAAAGAAATAAGCAATTTCGATCAAGTTAGAAGTCAAGATATTTTTGAAGAATGGTTTAATTTTCATTATGAAATTGATGTATCAGATAAAAAATATTTAAAAGGATTAATAGAAGCAAACAGATATAATATTTCTGATTATATTGAATATCAATTGCTTGCACATTTTATTAGTCCGCTTTTGCATAAAGTATATTTTTACGGAAAAAATTTTAGAGAATGGTTTCAGCCAGAATTGTCGGGAATTGTAAATGGAAAAATATTAAAAGGAAAACCTGATTTTATGGTTGCAAGCGGAAAACGTGAACCGAAAAAACCTTTTTTCTTTTTACAAGAATTTAAAAAACAGTCTGCGAACTCTGACCCATTATCACAACTGACAGCACAAATGGCTGTTGCAATGGAAATTAATAAATCAAAAGAAATAAAAGGTGCATATAATATTGGAAGGTTCTGGTTTTTTATTGTTTTGGAAAAAATTAATGATAAAAAATATCAATATCACGAATCAAAAGCTTTTGACTGTTTAGATTACGAACATTTAAAACAAATATTCATAAATCTTAAAGCAGTAAAACACAAATACTGTAATTTAATTTCAAATGTGAATGAATAATGTGAATGAATTTTTTTTCAAAAAAAACGGTGATTTATTTGAAATAATTTATTTTAAATAAATCAAAATATTTTTTATGAATTTTATAATTTATTCTTAGAGTTAAACCCAAATGTTAGTCCAAATCTAACTCCTTTATTACTTGGCACAACAAATAAATTTACAGGAAAATTCATTTTTCCAGATTTAAATGAACGACCAGCAGCAAAAACAAATCCAGTATGAAATTCTTCATCACCTCTTTTGTCTATTCGTTTTTCGCTTTGATTTTCTTGGTTTATATGCCAATTTCCGTTTTCGTCATAATAACCTGATGATTGTTTAATAAGTCCAATTGTTGGTCCCAAAGCAATTTCCCAACCTTTAACATTATTTCTAAAACCCATTAAAAAAGCTAGATTAGGAATAATAATTCCTTGATCTACTCCAGTTATTGTAGGGATAACTTCAAAAAGTGCTTGGAAATTACCAGAATTAAGATATTGAACTTCAAACTGATAACCAAACATAAACATTACCGGAACATTAATATCCCAACCTCCATCATCTGTAGTTTTGCTCAGAACTTCTGCAGTTTCACCTGTAAAATATGTTAGTCCAAGTCTTGGACCAGATAAATTTAAACGGTTTTCATTTGGATTATTTATTAAACTTTCTTGCTGTTGAACATCTGTCAAACGTGCCATTAATAATTCATTAATTTGCAAATTAAACATCTCTTGTAAAGTTAATCTTATCATAGATTGTAACTCATCTTCTATGTTCAAAAATTCTTTCACTTCAGCTTTCTCAATTTTAGATTTTTTAACATCTAATAACCTTAATGTTATAATAATTGTTTTTCCATAGAGTTCTACACTTCCACTGAGAATTTTATCTGTCCCAATTAAATTTCCCATTTCAGTAAGGCAAATTTTACCATAACAACCATTAATATCAAGACTGTGTTTCTTAATCATATAAGCAACATCATATCTGTCCATCACTTCAAATGTATCAAGTTTTTCAACTTCCATTCTCAAAAGGTTTCCAATTTGATTAGGTTTTAGAGAAACTCCTTGACTGTCTATATTTAAGACCGTCAGAGTTTTTTTTTGTGCTTTTATATTTATTGAAAATAATAAAATTAAAGCTAAAATTCCTATTTTACTAAAAATTGTTTTCATAATTTATAATTTTTTTTTAAACAAAAGTACTTTCATAAGCTCAAAAAAAAAAACGGATATACACTTGCAAAATTTATTTTAATTGAAATATAAAAAATATTATAAGAATAAATTTATTTTCCAATTATTTTTGCGAAATTTGCAAATTATAAATTTTTATTGTTATTTTTATCAAAAAATAAATCTTTTATTATTATTTTTAATGAATAAAAAAACAGAGATACAGCAGAATTTTTTAAATGAAATAAAGAATTTAATTCCTTTAAAAACAAATGTAGTATATGAACTTGCGGATATTTTAAATATAAGTGGCGACAGTGTTTATAGAAGATTGAGTGGCAAAACCGCTCTCACTATAAATGAAATAGTTTTATTATGCAATCATTTTAAAATATCTTTTGATATTTTTGCAAATGCTAATAAAAATATTACTTTTAGTTATGACTCTCTTGGCAGTGATAATATTGGTTTTGAAAATTATTTATTTCAAATATTAGAAGATATGATTTTAATTGAGAAATCAAAAAATAAACAAATTATTTATGCTGCTATAGATATTCCTATTTTTCACCATTTTAATTATCCAGAGTTATCAGCTTTTAAAATGTTTTACTGGAGTAAAGAATTTGTAAATGTTCCATTTTTAAGAAATAAAAAGTTTAACACAAAACATATAAGCAAAGAATTTGCAGAAATGGGGAAAAAAATATATAAAACATATTGCAAAATTCCTTCAATTGAAATATGGACTTATGAAACTGTGAATAGTCTTATAAAGCAAATTGAATTTTATTGGGACACAGGAAATTTCGAAAGTAAAAATGATGCACTTATAGTTTGTGAACAAGCAAAAACAGAAATAGATAATATAAAAAAACAAGCAGAAAATAATAATAAAATTATATCTGGGATAAAAAATAAAGAAAGTGAATTTACATTATTAAACAGTGATATAGAAATTGGAAATAATTGTATATTTACAAAAAAAGCAGGTATTGAAAGCATATATTTTAGTGTGCATACTTTTAACAAAATAAAAACGTCAAATAAAAAATTTGTAAAAGATACTAAAAGCTGGCTGGATAATTTAATGAAAAAATCTAATCAAATAAGTGGAATTTCCCAAATTAATAGATATAAATTTTTTGAAAAAGCATTTTTTAAAATAAACAAATTGTATAATAAAATTAAAAACGAGAAATGATTTTTTTAAAATATTAAATTTTTGGACGAATTTGAAAATTTTTTTTTTATTTCAAAATAAAAAACATTAAAATTTCGGACGAATTTGAAAAAAAAATTTTTTTTTATTTCAAAATAAAAAACATTAAAATTTTGGACGAATTAAAAAAAAAAATTTTTTTTATTTCAAAATAAAAAGCATTAAAATTTTGGACGAATTTGAAAAAAAAAATTTTTTTATTTGAAATTAAAATATTTAAAATTTTGGACGAATTTGAAAAAAAATTTTTTATTTCAAAATAAAAAACATTAAAATTTCGGACGAATTTGAAAAAAATATTGAAATTTTGGACGTTTTCTTTCTGAAATTTTTTTTTTTAAATTCTTTATTCCTAATTATAAAATTCTTCATTTTTTATTAAAAAAAAAAATAAAAATTAAAAAAAAATGTTTTTTTTGATAAAAATTAAAAAAAAAAAATGTCAAAAAAATTTTTAGATATAAAAAATGTAGGGAATTTTATTTCAAAAAAAGAAATTTTATATTTCGAAAAAGAAGTTAAAAATCACATTTTGAATCTCGAAAAATGTAAGGGTTTAGGAAGTGAATTTACTGCGTGGAATAATTTACCAAATTTATTTTCAAAAAAAGAATTGAAAGATATTCAAAAAACTTCTAATTTCTTATCTTCAAATTCAGAGATTGTTGTTGTTATTGGAATAGGTGGTTCTTATCTCGGAGCAAAAGCTGTTATAAACGCTTTGAGTGATAATTTTAATTATTTAAAAAATAAAAAAAAAAATCCTTTAATTTTATTTGCTGGACAAAATCTCAGTGAAGATTATTTATTTGAATTATTAGGAATTTTAAAAGAAAAATCTTTTTCTGTAGTTGTAATTTCTAAATCTGGAACAACCACAGAACCAGCAATTGCATTTCGTATTTTGAAAAAACTTTTAGAAGAAAAATATGGGAAAAATGATTTGAAAAATAGGATAGTTGTAATTACAGATGAAAAAAAAGGTGCTTTAAAAATTTTATCTGATAAAGAAAATTATAAGAAATTTATCATTCCAGATGATATTGGTGGTCGTTATTCTGTTTTAACTGCTGTTGGACTTTTGCCAATTGCCATTGCTGGTTTTGACATAGAAAAACTTTTGCTCGGAGCAAAAAATATGTGTAATTTAACAAAAAGTGATATTAATTTCGAAAAAAATCCTGCTGCAATTTATGCTGTTATTAGGAATATTCTTTATAAAAAAGGAAAGAAAATTGAAATTCTTGTAAATTACAATCCCAAATTAAATTTTTTATCAGAATGGTGGAAACAACTTTTTGGTGAAAGTGAGGGTAAAGAAAAAAAAGGAATTTTTCCTGCGAATGCAAATTTTACAACAGATTTACATTCTTTAGGACAATATATTCAAGATGGTGAACGCACAATTTTTGAAACTGTTATTTCTGTAGAAGAAACAAAACATAAATTGAAAATTCCATTTGATATATATAATATTGATAAGTTAAATTATTTGTACGAAAAAAATATAGATGAAATAAATAAAAAAGCTGAAGAAGGAACAACAAAAGCACATTTAGATGGCGGTGTTCCAAATATTAAAATTTCAATTGACAAAATAGATGAATATTCTATAGGGGAAATAATTTATTTCTTTGAAAAATCTTGTGCAATTAGTGCTTATATTCTTGGAATAAATCCGTTTAATCAAGAAGGTGTAGAAGAATATAAAAAAAATATGTTCAAATTGCTGGGGAAAAAATAATTTTATAGATTTTTTTATGAAAAAAATAGATTTATATATTATAAAAAAGTTTTTAGGAACATTTTTTTATGCTATATTATTGATAATTAGCATAGCAGTTATTTTCGATTTCTCGGAAAAATTAGATGATTTTATGGCAAAAAATGCTCCTTGGGAAGCAATTATTTTTGATTATTATTTGAATTTTATTCCATATTTTGCAAATTTATTTAGTTCATTATTTACTTTTATTTCGGTAATATTTTTCACTTCAAAAATGGCTTATAATACAGAAATTATTGCAATTCTTAGTAGTGGTGTGAGTTTTAAAAGAATAATGTTTCCTTATTTTGTTTCCGCAACTATTATTGCGACAATTTCTTTTTTACTTTTGGGTTATATTATTCCATCTGCGAATAAAGTGAGAATAGAATTTGAGGAAATTTATATAAAAAATCGATACAGAAATGAAAATAAAAATATTCATAAACAAATAAAACCGAATTTTTATATTTATATGGAAACTTATAATAATAATAGAAATATTGGTTATAAATTTTCAATAGAAAAATATGAAAATGGAAAATTAAAGCATAAATTAATTTCTGATTATATAAAATGGAACGAAAAAATACAGAAATGGACAATAGAAAATTATTATATTCGCACTTTTACTGAAAATGGAGAAATTATTGAAAAAGGTGCTAAAAAAGATACAACTTTAAATATGAAACCTAAAGATTTTGGAAGAAGATTGAAAATAATAGAAACTATGAATAATAAAGAATTGAGTGAATTTATTGAAGAAGAAAAAATGCACGGAGTTAGTGTAGAAAATTACTTAATAGAAAAACATAAAAGATTTGCTTTTCCGTTTTCTACTTTTATTTTAACTTTAATTGGTGTTTCTCTTGCTTCAAGAAAATTAAAAGGAGGAATTGGTGTTCACGTTGGAATAGGTTTACTTTTAAGTTTTTCTTACATTTTATTTATGCAAATTTCATCAGTTTTTGCTGTTGGAGGTGGGTTATCGCCTTTTGTTGCGGTATGGATACCAAATTTAATTTTCTTATTTATAGGAATATTCCTATATAAAAATGCACCAAAATAATTGAAAATTGAAAATTAAAATTTTCAATTTTCAAAAATCTTATTTTAATTGTGATTTTAAAAATTCCTCTAATTTTTGTCCACGTAAAGAATGTGCAATAATTTTACCTTCACCATCTATAAGGAAATTAGCAGGAATACCTCTAACTGCATAAGCTTTTGCAGGAACACATCCCCAGCCTTTTAAATCACTAACATTAGTTTCCCAAACTAATCCATCTTTTTTTATTGCGCCTTCCCAAGCAGATTTCTTTTTATCTAAAGAAACTCCGTAAACAGTAAAACCATTACCATTTTTAAATTTCTTATCTTTATAATTATGATAAGCTTTAACAACAGTTGGATTTTCGCGTCTACAAGGTCCACACCACGCAGCCCAAAAATCTATCAAAACAAGTTTTCCTTTTAAAGAAGATAAAGCAATTTCTTTTCCCGAAGGAGATGGCAAATTAATTTCAGGAGCATATTGCCCAATTTGTGTTCCAACTTTTTTATCTTGTAAACCAGATTTATTTTCTTTAAAACCAAGAAAAATCAAAAATGCAATAGACAAAACAAATAATAATGAGTATTTTTTCATAATTAAAAATTAAAATATTTTATTAAAAAATTAAAACGCAAACTTAAAAAAAATATTTTAAAAAAAATTAATGTTTTTTTTTATTAAAAAAAAAACAAATATTTTATGATTTTAAATATCAAATTTCATTAAAAAATTAACGTTTTTTGAAAAAAAAATTTTTTTAATTTAAAAGCATAAAAATTTTGGCATTTTTTGAAAAAAAAAATTTTTTTTTAATTGAGATTAAAAAATATTGAAATTTTTGGACGAATTTTGAAAATTTTTTTTTAATTGAGATTAAAAAATATTGAAATTTTTGGACGAATTTTGAAAAAATTTTTTTTAATTGAAATTAAAATATTTAAAATTTTGGACGAATTTTGAAAAAAAATTTTTTTATAAATTATAAAAAACGCCGAAATTTCAATATTTTTATAATTTAAATAAAATTTGAAATTATTTTTTATTTTTTTTTTCTAAAATTTTTTTAAATTTTTTAGAATCTTCTTCTAAATAAATTACTTTTCCCATATCAAATAAAGAATAATGGATGTATTTTTTTGGATTTAATTTTATATCCTCTAACAATTTTGCTAAATTTATTGACGATTTTTCCAGATTTTCGTATAACTTTTTATCATTTAGCATCATTGCAAATGTTCCATCTCCATTATTTATTTTATTTATTGTTTCATTTGTTTTTTCAATAAGTTTGTTAGTATTTTTTACTATTTCATTTAATTTTAAATGACTTAGAGTATCTGAAAAGCTAACCATATTGTTTATAATTTTAGAAAGATTTTCATTATTTGCTTTCAAATTAGCGGAAATAGATTCTACATTTTCTATAGTATTTCTAATTTTACTTTGTTGATTTTGAATAATTGTATCAAGAGAAAATGTAGTTTTTTCTAAATTTCCAATTATTTTTTTTATTCCAAAAAAACTTTCTTTCAAATTAACCCTTGTTTTTTCATTAAAAACAGAACGAATAACTATCAAAACAGAATCCATAGAACCCATTAAATCTTCGGCTTTTCTTTTAAAAGGTAACATTTGCCTATTTACTTCTTCTTTCAAATCGGTTTCTATTTTTCCTATTATTGTATCTCCAAAATTATGATTTTCATTATAATCTGAAATAAGTAATTCTATTGCTTTCGTTCCCATTAAATCGGAACTATAAATTTTCGCGACAGAATTTTTTGGAATATTAAAACCTTTTTTAACTGTAAAACGAACAACTAATTCTTTATTTTTTGGAGGATTTAAATAAATATCTCTAACTTTACCAATTTTAAATCCATTAACAACTACAAAACTAGAAACTTGTAATCCCTCAACTTTTTTATAAGTTACAAAAAAATAATTTTCACTCTTAAAAAAGTTTTTCCCTTGTAAAAATTGCAAACCCCAAACAAGAAGAGAAATAGCAATTACCATGACAAAACCAATTTTTGTATAAGAAGAAATTTTCATATATAATTTTTTTACAAAAATAATTTTTATTTTAAATTAAAAAATAATTTTTTTCATAAAAAAACCCAAATTTTAAAATTAAAAATTAAAATAAATTTTTTCAAAAAAATGCCAAAATTTTAATGCTTTTTATAATTAAAAAAAAAAATTTGAAAATTTTAAATTCATAAAAATTTTGCCATTTTTTTATTAATTATTTTTTTCTTTTTAAGAGATTAAATTTGTTTTTAAGAAAAAGTTTTTAACTTTGCGACGATTTAAGTAATTGTAAATTTACAATTCTTTTTATATATAAAGTATAATTTAATTAATTTTATTTATTATAAAATGGAAGAAAACCAAAAAACAAGTTCTGAAATAACAGAACAAAAACAAGAAACAACAGAGAATATTGCTGTTGTGGAAAATTCAAAATCAGAAGAAAAAGTTCTCTCAAAAACAGAAAATCCTGATAAAACAGAAAACCCTGATAAAACAGAGAATAAAGTAAAAGCTTTTAAGCAAAATATTAATAGAAGTATTCCACCAGAAGAATTTAACTGGGAAGATCTTGATAAAGAAAATGATAATTTTTCTAAGGAAAAAAGAGAAGAATTAGAGAATATTTATAATGAAACTTTATCTACTGTTAGTGAAAATGAAATTCTACAAGGAAAAATTTCATCTATTACAAACCGTGAGGTTATAGTTAATATAGGTTATAAATCTGAAGGAATTATTGGTTTAAATGAATTCAAATATACTCCTGATTTAGAAATTGGTGCAAATGTAGAAGTTTTTGTTGAAAGTCAAGAAGATAAAAATGGGCAATTAGTTCTTTCTCATAAGAAAGCTCGTGCTTTACGTTCTTGGGATAAAGTTAATAATGCTTTAGATGATAATGAAATTATTAAAGGTTTTATCAAATGTAGAACTAAAGGTGGTATGATAGTAGATGTTTTTGGAATAGAAGCATTTTTACCAGGATCTCAAATTGACATCAGACCTATCCGAGACTATGATGTTTATGTAGGAAAAACTATGGAGTTTAAAGTTGTGAAAATTAATCACGAGTTTAAAAATGTAGTTGTTTCTCATAAAGCACTTATAGAAGCAGAATTAGAAGAACAAAGAAAAGAAATAATTTCTAAACTTGAAAAAGGTCAAATTCTCGAAGGAATAGTAAAAAATATCACTTCTTACGGTGTATTTATTGATCTTGGAGGTGTAGATGGTTTAATTCATATTACAGATTTATCTTGGGGAAGAGTTAGTCATCCGGAAGAAGTAGTAGAATTAGACCAGAAATTAAATGTTGCGATACTTGATTTTGACGACCAGAAAAAACGTATTGCTCTTGGTTTAAAACAACTTACTCCACATCCTTGGGATAAATTAGACGAAAATATAAAAGTTGGTGATAAAGTAGAAGGAAGAGTTGTTGTACTTGCTGATTACGGTGCATTTGTAGAAATTGCTCCGGGAGTAGAAGGTTTGATTCATGTTTCTGAAATGTCTTGGTCTCAACACCTAAGAAGCGCTCAGGAATTCCTTAAAATAGGGGATAATTTAGAAGTTCAAATTCTTAGCATAGATAAAGAAGATAGGAAAATGTCTTTTGGAATGAAACAACTGAAAGAAGATCCTTGGAAAACTGTCGACGAAAGATATCCAATTAATTCTAAGCATAAAGCAAAAGTTAGAAACTTTACTAATTTTGGCGTTTTTGTTGAAATAGAAGAAGGAGTTGATGGTTTAATACATATCTCTGATTTATCTTGGACGAAAAAAATTAAACATCCGGCAGAATTTACTGCTATAGGAGAAGAAATTAATACTGTCGTTTTAGAAATAGACTCTGAAAACAGACGTTTAAGTCTTGGACATAAACAGCTTGAAGAAAATCCTTGGGATGTATTTGAAACTATTTTCAAAGTAGACCAAATTCATGAAGGAACTGTTGCAAATATTTTTGATAAAGGTGCTGTTATTACATTACCTTATGGAGTTGAAGGTTTTGCAAGTCCAAAACATATAGTGAAAGAAGACGGAACAATTGCAAATATTGATGAAAAACTTCCTTTCAAAGTTATTGAATTTTCTAAAGCAGCTAAACGTATTATATTATCGCATAGCAAAGTTCATGAAGATGTAAAAAGAAAAGTAGAAGAAACAAAAAGGAAAAAAGAGAGAATCTCTTCTGAAAAACAGAAAGGTTTTAAAAAACAATCAAGCGGAGAAAAAACTACTTTCGGTGATATTGCTGATTTAATAGCATTAAAAAAAGCTATGGAAAATAAAAAGTAAAAAATTTTTTTTTATAAAATAATTAAATTATATATATATGAATAATTTTAAACTTGATAAATTAGAAAATTGCACTTTAATTAGCGTTTTAAAAGAAAAATTAGATACACATCTTGCTCCCTCTTTAAAATCAGAACTTGTTCTTACAGTAGGAAATGGAGAGAGGAATATAATTTTGGATCTATCTAATTGTCGTTATTGTGATTCTTCTGGATTAAGTGCTGTTCTTGTTGCAAATCGTTTGTGTAAAAATTCTGAAGGAACTTTTGTTTTGACAGGTTTACAAACAGCAGTTCAAAGATTAATTTCTATTTCACAATTAGATACTGTTTTAAATATTTCCAAAAGTGTAGATGATGGAGAAGAAATTATAAAAAATAATTTATAAAAAATTATAAAAATGCGTTTTAAAAAAACGCATTTTTTTTTATTAAAATATTTTCAATTATGAAAAAAAATACCGAATTTTTTATAAAAAAAATTCAACCTGTACAAACCTAAAATTTTATGATTTTTGAATTTTTTTTTTATTTCAAAAAATTAAAATATTTTGATATTTTTAAAAAAAAAAATTTATCTCAAAAATTTAAATCTTATATTAAAAAAATGAATAAATTTATTTCACTATTTATTTTGATAGCTTTCTTTTTTTCTGAAAGTTACGCACAAGAAAAATTAACTCCCGAATTATTATGGAAATTAAGAAGACTTGGTTCTTCTGTAATTTCTGCAAATCAAAAAGATGTTTTATTTTCTGTAAAAGATTACAAAGTTGAAGAAAACAAAGGAAAATCAACTTGGTATATTAAGAATTTAGAAACGAATAAAACCATTACTTTACCTGAAGTAGAAGGCGGTCAGCATAGTTGTGTTTGGATAGATAAAGCTAATAAAATTGCTTTTTTATCTAAAAAAAGTGGCATTATGCAAATTTGGGAAATGGATAAAAATGGAAAGAATTTAACTCAAATTTCTGACGAAAAAGAAGGAATACAAAGTTTTTTATATTCTCCAAAAGAGAAGCATATTTTATTTGTAAAACGTGTAAAAATGGAGAAAACTGTTCAAGATATTTATCCGGATTTACCTCACGCTGAAGCAAGAATTATTGATGATTTGATGTATAGACATTGGGACAGCTGGAGTGATTATAGTTATAATCATATTTTTGTTGCTTCGTATCAAAAGGGAGACATTAGCAATATAATAGATATTTTAAAAGATGAGCCTTATGACAGTCCGATGATGCCATTTGGTGGATTAGAAGAAATTGCTTGGAGTAAAGACGGCAAACAAATTGCTTACACTTGCAAAAAAGAAAAAGGCAAAAAATATGCAATGAGTACAAATTCAGAAATTTATTTGTATGATTTAGATTCTAAAAAAACAAGTAATTTGAGTAGCTGATAAAAAAAGAATAATGATTTATGATTTACAAACTAAAAAGCGTGAAGATATTAGCAAAAAATTTGACCAAAATGCTGGTAGTTTAATTTGGAGTAAAGACAGTAAAAATTTATTTTTCATTACAGGAGTTCAGGCAACTTATCAAATTTTTTCTTATAATTTTGATAAAAAATCATTTAGACAAATTACTAATGGAGTTCATAATTATCGTTCTTTTGATTTGATAGATGAAAAAACATTAATTGGAACGAAGCAATCTATGTCTATGCCTACAGAAATGTTTACGATAAATATTGCTGATGGAAAAGAGAAGCAAATTACTTTTTTGAATAAAAGTATTTTGGATAAAATTAAAATGGGAAAAGTTGAAAAACGTTGGGTAAAAACAACAGACGGAAAAGATATGCTAACATGGGTAATTTTTCCTCCGAATTTTGATAAAAATAAAAAATATCCTACTTTACTTTACGCTCAGGGTGGACCACAATCTGCAGTAAGTCAATTTTTTTCTTATCGTTGGAATTTTCAATTAATGGCGGCTAATGATTATATTATTGTTGCTCCAAATCGTAGAGGTTTGCCAACTTTTGGGCAAGAATGGAACGACCAAATTAGTAAGGATTATGGCGGACAAAATATGAAAGATTATTTTAGTGCCATAGACGAATTAAAAAAAGAGCCTTATATTAATGAAAATAAAATGGGTGCAATTGGTGCAAGTTATGGTGGATTTTCTGTTTATTGGTTAGCAGGAAATCACGAAAAACGTTTTAAAACCTTTATTTCTCATTGCGGGATTTTTAATTTTGAAGCAATGTATGGTTCTACCGAAGAGTTATTTTTTGTTGATTGGGATTTAGGAGGTTCATATTGGAATAAGCAAAAGAAAAATTCTTATGATGCTTCACCTCATAAATTTGTAAATAATTGGGACACACCGATTTTAGTTGTTCACGGACAAAAAGATTTTCGTATTCCGGTAACACAAGGAATGAATGCTTTTACCGTAGCTCAATTAAAAAATATTCCAAGTAGATTTTTGTATTTTCCAAAGGAAGGACACTGGGTTTTATCCCCGCAAAATGGAATTTTATGGCACAGAGTATTTTTTGATTGGTTAGAAAGAGATTTAAAATAATTTTTTTTGCTTATTTTAAAATTCCAAAAGATTTAAAATTTGGAATTTTTTTTTTGTAAAAAACGATATTTTTTTTAAATTTTATAAAAATTTTAAAAAATAATGGGATTTTTTATAAAAAATAATTGGCAAATATTTAGGGAAATTTAAAAACAAATAAAATGAAAACAACTATAATATTAAAAAAGAAATCATTTATACAACAATTTACTGAAAATATAAAAGACTTTGCTTTTCAGCAATATTGTTTTTTTCATACTCTTATCAATCATCCTGCACAACTGAAAAAAGTATATTGGTCTGTTACGGATTGCTATATAGAAATTGGTAAAAGTGGCTATATTTCTAATGGACGTATATATGATTTGAATGGAGAGCCTGAATTTCGTAAAATCAAGAAATTAGCAAAAGAAAAAAAACTAAGTATCAAAGAAGTTTTATTACTTGCGATTGATAAAGTCTAATCAGTTATTTAACTTTCCAAAAGTTCTAACTTTTGGAAAGTTGTTTTTAATTGGTGTTTTTTGAAAAAAAAAATTTTTTTTTAATAATTTAAAATCATTAAAAATTGGCGTTTTTTGAAAAAAATTTTTTTAATAATTTAAAATCATAAAAAATTGACGTTTTTTGAAAAAAATTTTTTTTTTAATGATTTAAAAATCATAAAAAATTGACGTTTTTTGAAAAAAAATTTTTTTTTAATAATTTAAAATCATTAAAAATTGACGTTTTTTGAAAAAAAATTTTTTAATAATTTAAAATCATTAAAATTTTGGCGTTTTTTGAAAAAAATTTTTTTTCAAAAATTTAAAATCATTAAAATTTTGGACGAATTTTGAAAAAAATTTTTTTCAATTGAAATTTAAAAAATCTTAAAATTTTGGACGAATTTTGAAAAAAATTTTTTTTAATTGAAATTTAAAAAATATTAAAATTTTGGACGAATTTTGAAAAAAATTTTTTCAATTGAAATTTAGAAAAAAATTTTTTCAATTGAAATTTAAAAAATATTAAAATTTTGGACGAATTTTGAAAAAAATTTTTAATTGAAATTTAAAAAATATTAAAATTTTGGACGAATTTTGAAAAAAATTTTTTTTAATTGAAATTTAAAAAATATTAAAATTTTGGACGAATTTTGAATTTTTTAACACCAATGTTTGTTTTATGATTTTTGTAAAAACATTAAAATTTTGGACGAATTTTGAAAAAAATTTTTTTTAATTGAAATTTAAAAAACATTAAAATTTTGGACGAATTTTGAAAAAAAATTTTTTTATTTTTAATTGAAATTTAAAAAATAGTATCCGCTCATTATAGTATGGTAAATTTCAATTTTTTGCATTTTACAAAAAACGTAACAACCTTAAAATCAAAGCTTTATGGTTTTTATTTTTTGTTTTTTGAAAAAATTTTTTTTAATAATTTAAAATCATAAAAAATTGCCATTTTATTGAAAAAAAAATTTTACGACTAAATCAAAAAATCGTTTTTATTTTAATTTAATAATTTTATGATATTCTTCGAAAGTTTTTAAATCACTAATCCTTAGAAAATAAATTCCATTTTCTAAAAAAGAAATATCTATTTCTTCTAAAAAATTTTTTTCATAAAAAACATTTTGACCTTTATAATCAAAAATGGAAATATATAATTTTTCATTTTCCATTTCCGTATCGCAAATCAAATTAATTTTATCTCTTACTGGATTTGGAAAAATTTTAAAATTCTTTTCAATTTTATCTTCTAAAAGTTTATCTATTTCTTTTTTTCTTAAACTTTTTCCAAAAACTGGACGTATCATTAAAGCACCATCAAAAATCATAACCAACATTTAAAAAATCATTAGTTGTTTGTTTCCAACCAACAAAAAATGTATCTTGAACAGTAAAAGCTGTATCAATTTCGTCATCATTTTCTTTATGAAATTTGAAAGTTAAAAACTCATTTATATTTTCAGGATATTCTAAATTTTCGGACAAAGTTTTTTGGTATAAAATTTTACCCGGTAATAAAGTTTCTTCATCTTGCTCCCATACTGTTAAATAAAAATATTTTATTTCTCTGAGCAGATTTTGATTAAAATAAAATTGTACAGCACGCAAAGAATCATCTAATTTATAATTATTAAATTTATAAGCAACTACTGCCTCGTGAGTTCCTTGTCCAGAAATTCCATAACCGTTTTCTGCCGTTCCGTCGTCAAAAGAATAATAATTGAAAAATTTTTGAAATTCATAAATAGTATCGTTCCAATTTTTATATATTTGTTCCAATTTATTATTAGTAATTTTTTCTGGCTCTGGCTCTACGGCAGAAAATTTTATAGAAAACATAGCCGAATCTCCATCATTTTTTATAGGGAAAAAAGGATTAATTCCAAGTGCAGTTAAATCAGAAAAAATTGTATATGGATTTATATTATCTGCTCCCGCATTATAATTTTGTAAATTAGAACTTCCTAAAACTCCTAAAATTTCTATATTTTGTTGAATATTAACAACCCTGTTAGAATTATTTTTCACATTATAAAATACTTGGTCTTTTAATTCTTCATCATTTTCTTTAAAATGTGTCCAAGGCATACTGGTGTAATTTTTCAAAAAATTACTTATTCCCAGAACGCTTGTATCGTCGATTATTGTGTCATTTTTACTTCTATTTTTATTTAAATAAATCCAATCTAAATTCCAATGATCAACATTAGAAGAACGACCATAATTTCCGGGATTATTACCAGAAAGACTTACGTAATTACAAAAACGAAAACGAAAATCTTTTTGTAAAAAAACAGTATCATTAATTGGAATCATAACATTTTTAAAATTATGACTTTTTTCTCCCGGAACCGACCAAACTAAATTCCAAATGCTGTCCAAAGGCGAAAAAAATTCTAAAATCAAAGAATCATTTGTTTCGGGTTCATCGCCGTTACCTTGCGGTTGATAAAAAAAACTTAGATAAATAGAATCAGAAATTTCAAATTCTAAATTAATTTCATGAGATGTTAGAGTGTCAGCTTTGAAAGTGGAATAATTCGAAGCCACATCATATAAAGAACCATAATTGTCTATTGCATCTAAAGTTGCAACTCCAACAGAAATTACATTTACACCATAATTTTTATTTATAAATGCCATATTATCTTGCCATAAACTGTCGGCAGGAAAAATATTAGAAAAAGAAAAATCATCAAAAAATGGCATTTCTAAATTTGATTTATTGATTTTTTTTTTCTTTTTTCCTATTATCAAATTACTTTTAATAATAGGATTGGTATTTAAACCGATTAGTTTTTCTTGTGAATATGTATTTTTAAAAAAAAATGCACAAAAAACGAAAAAAAAAATTTTTATTTTTTTACTCATCTTCTACCGAATTTAATAGTGAATCAATGACTAAACTATCTTTATTTATTTTTAATTGTGTTTTGTCATCAAATTTTGTTATTTCTTTTCCTACTCCAACAAATAAATCTATTTTTGTACCTTTTTCTAGCATAGCATTTTCTTCAACAAAATTACCATCTAATTCTTGTTTTTTTACAAGATTTTTATAAAAAGATAAAACAGGAATAGAATCTCCAATTTTGAAACCTGCAGAAATTAACATTACTTTTGCTTGTCTATAAGAAACTCCAACAACATTTGGCATTTTAATTTTTTGATTATTAAAAGCGTTTATAGTAAGAAATATACGTCTATTTTTTTTTACTTTATTCCCAATGTTTGGATCCTGAGTAACTACTTTACCTCTTTTATCTTCTCTATTAAAATTGTCATAAATAGAATCTATAATTTCAAAACGTAAATTTTTTTCCTTTAAAATTTTTTTTACGTCATCTATTTTTAAATCTATTAAATTTGGCACAAGTTCTTCTTCGTTGTGTCTTGCATAAATATGCCTAAAATAAACATTTTTTACAGCCCAATAAATAGACACGAAAAGACCTATTATTAAAACTAAAAAAAATAATAATATATTTTGAAAAAACTCACTTTTGCTAATTAACTTCAGATAATTCATAATTTATTATTTGAATTTAAAATTTCAAAAATTTTTACAAAAGTAATAAAAAAAATATTATTTTTGTAAAAATTTTAATAAAATAAAAATGATTTTTTTATCTAGATTAATTTTAAAATTACTTGGTTGGAAAATAGTAGGTGGAAGACCACATTTAAACAAATTTGTTATTTGTGCCGCACCACATACAAGCAATTGGGATTTTATCATTGGAAGATTACAATGTGTTGTTTTTGGTCTTAAACCTATTACTTTAATAAAAGCAGAATCTTTTTTTTTCCCATTGGGAATTTTTTTGAAAGCAATAAATGCTTTTCCTGTAAAAAGAGGAAGTAAAAATAATATTGTTGATATTCTAAAAGAAGAGTTTGATAAAAATGAGAAATTTACCGTTGTCATTACACCAGAAGGAACAAGAAAAAAAAGAAAACGTTGGAAACGTGGATTTTACCATATCGCAGTAAAAGCAAATGTTCCAATTTTGCTTGCATACAGCGATTACAAAACAAAAGAAATAGGAATGTCTAATTTTTTTTATCCAACTGGAGATATAGAAAAAGATATAATAGCAATTAAAAAATTTTACCAAAATATTGGTGCAAAACATCCTGAAAGATTTGTAACTGGTTTGGAAAAAAATTAAAAATTAAATTTTTATGGAAAATAGAATATTTGTGGAATTTTTTTGATTCCTTCTATTTTATTTATATTTTTTTTTTTAATTTTCAAATAAAAAGTCATGAAATTTTGGGCATTTTTAAAATTAAAATTATTAAAATTTTGGACGAATTTGAAAAAAAATTTTTTTTATTTTGAAATTAAAAATTATTAAAATATTTTTTTAAATTATAAAAATTCATAAAAAATTGGCATTTTTTCAAAAATATTTTTTTTTTAATTATAAAAATTCATAAAATAATTGATGTTTTTTGGAAAATCTTTTTTATAAATTCGTAAAATTTTGGCGTTTTTTGGAAATAAATTATTTCAATATACAAACCCAAAAAATTGACATTTTTTTGAAAAATTTTAGGTTTGTAAGCTTGAAAAATTTTAATATGTACAAAAGCATCGTATGTTTCAAAAAATAAATCAGAACCTATAGTGATGAATTTGGTATTCCAAATTGATTAAATAACCAAAAATAAATTCTTTCTGCACCTTTTGCAAAATCAGAATTTTTATTAGAACTTTTTCTAAAAACATTTCAATTATCTATAATTTTATCTTTAGAAATTAAAGCATCCATCATTTTAGAAATATCTTGTTTTATTGTAAATTCTATTTGATTTAGATAATGATTTTCCCAAAATTAGATTTCTTTTTTTATCATAAAATTATTTTTTATTTAAAATCATTAAAAATTTTTATTTTTTAAGGAAAATTTATTTTTAATTAAAAAAATTAAATTTTATAATATATATTTTTTTTTAACGTTTTTATTTTTTAAAAAAATTAAAAAAATGAGTGCTTTTATAAGAAAAAAAATTTTATTTTATTTTATTTTTTTATTTAGTTTTTCTGTTTTTTCTCAGATAAAACCTTTTACTAATAATGATGCTAAGAACGAAAAAAAAGAATTAGAATTTTTTAGTTTACAAACAAAACGTTTTATCTTACCAAATTCGCAGGACAAAAAAAATTTAGAAAAAGCACATTATAAAGAATTAAGAAAGATGCGAAAAAAACATAAAAAAAAAATTAAAAAGTTTCAAAAAAAAATACAAGACAGACCAACAAAAAAAAAAATGAGAAAGACTAAAAGATATTCCAGAAGAGCAAATAAAAATAGACCAAAATATCCAAGTTTATGGCAAAAAATATGGTGGGGAATTACTTTTTGGAAATAAAATTTTAAAAATTATTTAAAAATTTTATATCATTAATTCTAAGGCCTATTAACTCTTCCAGAAGCAAATAAGAATTTCTAAATTCCATTTTAGTTTTTTCATATTGAGCCATAGAATTTGAAATTAAACTAATTACACTGGTATATTCTGAAAGTGAAATTTTAATTTTTGTGATAAAATAACTTTATTATAAGCTTTCAAAATATCTTTTCTAATAGAATTAATTATAATTTCTCTTTTGAATTTTTGTGATTTTATTTTTTCATTTGCAATTAATAATTTTTTTTTATTATCTGCAATGGTTTTTAAATCTACCGAAAGCCTCAAACTAACAGAAAAAGAAGATGAAATAGATGAGGTTTCTTCGCTTGCAAAATAAGTTCCTTCTTCGTCATAATAAGCTGTATTTCCAGCAGAACCGTAGCTAAATTGAAATTGTGGTTTAATAAATTTCAACCATTCTGTTTTTATCATATCTTTTTTGTATTTTTCTGATAAAATAGAACTTTCCTGTTGTTTTAACAATGGAGAATTTACAATAGCCGAATCTATTAAAGATTCTAATGATGGAATTTCTAAAATTGTTTTTTCCTGAGAGAAAATGAAATTCCAAAATATAAAAAAAATAAATAAAAAAAAAAATTTTTTTTTCATAAAAACACAATTTTTTTCATAAAATTTTTCAAAATTCACTAAAATTTTAACATTTTTTAAATCTAATTAAAAAAAAATTTTTTTCAAAAAATGCCGAAATTTTAACTTTTTTTAATTTTAATGTTTTTTAATTTCAATTAATAATTTTTTCAAAAAATGCCAAAATTTTCAACAAATTTCAATTTCAATTAAAAAAAATTTTTTTCAAAAAATGCCGAAATTTTCAACAAATTTCAATTTCAATTAAAAAAAAATTTTTTTCAAAAATGCCCAAAATTTTAAATTTTTTCTAAAACAAAAAACATATATTTTTTTTCTTCCAAAAATTTATTTGGGTCAATTCCAGATAATTCTTTATCAAATTTTTTATCTACCGATGAACGCAAATCTTCACTTATATTATATAACCAAGGCTTTTTATATTTTAATTTTTCACTTGCATAATTTATTACAGGTTTTAAAATTCTTTCCGCATACATATTTACAAATTTTAAAGTGGGCATAATATTTTCTGTAATATCTTTTACATAAGATATTTTCCAATTTTTTTCTATTGTCTTTTTGATAAAATCGTTCAAAAAATGTCCAGATTTATTTTTTCCTTCTTTTTTTATTCTAAAATAATCTACAATTATCCATTTTCCATTATCAAGCAAAATTTTATCTAAAATTTCAAAAGACTTGTCTAAGTTTATGTATTGAAAAGATTCTGCATTAATTACAGTTCCAAATTTTTTTTCCGAGCTAAAATCCTCAAATTTTAAATTATGACATAAAAATTTATTCCCGTATTTTTTTAAAATATATTCAAATTGATTATTATCTGGAGTTAATGCCTCTACTTTTAAATTATTTTTCAAAAGTAAATTCGCCAAAGCACCCATACCACAACCAACATCCAAAATTGCTAAATCTTTTTTTGTAATTTTTCCAATAATAATTTCCAAATATTTTAATTGCGCATCTTCTATTTGTTTGATAGAAATTGTTTCAGGAGCAATATCTTTATTTTCAAAATATCCATAATGAAGAGAGTCATTTTCAAGAATTTGAGAATATAACATCAATTCAAGATCTTTTCTTTCTTTAACATGTTTTTTTTGATTTTTTTGATATTTTATAGCTTTTACTATTTTCAAGGGGTTTAAAAAATTTTTTAATAATTTGTTCATAATTTTTTATTTTTTTTGTAAAATTATTATTTTTTTTTTAAAAAAATTTTTTATAAAAAAAAATGTTAATTGTATTTTTATTAAAATAAATAAAAAATTATGTCAGATAAATTACGATATTCAGATAGTGAACTGCAAGAATTTAAAAAACTAATTTTAAAAAAATTAGAAAATGCAGAAAAAGATTATTTGCAATTTAGGAATGTATTAACAAATAGTGATAATAATGATATTAGTGATACATCTCCAACTTTTAAAGTTTTAGAAGAAGGAGCAAACGTTTTTTCCAGAGAAGAAGCAGGAAGATTTGCACAACGTCAAGAAGAATTTATTTATCATTTGAAAGGTGCATTAGCAAGAATAGAAAATAAAACTTATGGAATTTGCAGAGCATCAGGAAAGCTAATTTCAAAAGAACGTTTAAAAATTGTTTCTCATGCTACTTTGAGTATAGATTCTAAAAGAAAAAGAGATAAAAGAAAATAATTTTTTTTGAAATTCAATATTTTTTTATTATTTTTGTAAAAATAATAAAAACAAATGGATGTTAGAAAACGAAAGAATACGCAGGGTAAATATAGAAGACGAAATGAAATCTGCTTACATAGATTATGCTATGTCAGTGATTGTTTCTCGTGCTTTACCTGATGTACGCGATGGATTAAAACCTGTTCACAGAAGAGTACTTTTTGGTATGCGTGAACTCGGAACTTATGCAAATAAAGCACATAAAAAATCAGCAAGAATAGTTGGAGAAGTGCTTGGAAAATATCATCCACACGGCGATTCATCTGTTTATGAGGCGATGGTTCGTATGGCACAAGATTGGTCTTTACGGTACACTTTAATAGATGGACAAGGAAATTTTGGTTCTATAGATGGAGATAGTCAAGCGGCTATGCGTTATACAGAAGCAAGATTAACAAAAATTGCAGAAGAATTTTTAGAAGATTTAGATAAAGATACCGTAGATTTTAAATTAAATTTTGATGATACTTTATTAGAACCAACAGTTTTGCCGAGTAAATTACCTAATTTGCTTGTTAATGGAGCTTCAGGTATTGCTGTTGGTATGGCAACAAACATGGCACCTCATAATATTTCAGAAGTAATAAATGCTTGTATTTCTTATGTAAAAAATCCGGAAATTTCTATAGAAGAATTAATTACACACGTTAAAGCACCAGATTTTCCAACGGGAGGAATTATTTACGGTTATGAAGGTGTAAAAGATGCTTTTCTAACCGGAAGAGGTCGGATAGTTTTGCGTTCTAAAACTCACATAGAAACAAAAAAAAATGGGTCAGAACGAATTATTGTTACAGAAATTCCTTACCAAGTAAATAAATCTGAGTTAATAAAGAAAATTGCTGATTTAATAAATAATAAAAAAATATCAGGAATTTCTAATATTAATGATGAATCAGATAGGAAAGGTATGCGAATAGTTTTTGATTTAAAAAGAGATGCTATTAGTAGTGTTGTTTTAAATAAACTTTTCAAATACACTTATTTGCAAAATTCTTTTAATGTAAATAATATTGCTCTTGTAAACGGTCGTCCAGAACTATTAAATTTAAGACGATTAATAGAAGAATTTATTTTACATAGACACGAAATAGTTGAAAGAAGAACAAAATATAAACTAAAAAAAGTTTTAGAAAGAATAAATAT
Source organism: Bacteroidetes bacterium 4572_128 (assembly GCA_002084355.1). Taxonomy (GTDB): domain Bacteria; phylum Bacteroidota; class Bacteroidia; order Bacteroidales; family 4572-128; genus 4572-128. The sequence continues at coordinate 29,287 of NBLL01000005.1, forward strand.
TTTAGAAGGACTTTTAATTGCTTTAGATAATCTTGATAAAATTATAGACATAATTAGGAAATCTAAAACAACAGAAATAGCAAAAAATGATTTGATAGAAAATTATAATTTAAATTCAATACAAGCAAAGTCTATTTTAGAGTTGCGTCTCAGTAAATTGACTGGTTTAGAGATGGATAAAGTTAAATATGAATATCAAGATATAAAAAAACAAATTTTATATTTTGATGAAATTTTATCAAATAAAAATTTGCGTATGCAAATTGTTGAAGAAGAATTATTAGAAATAAAAAGTAAATATAAAGATAAAAGAAAAACTGAGATTGTTTATTCGTCCCAAGAATTCAATCCAGAAGATTTTTATATAAATGAAAAAGTTGTAATTACTATTTCTCATCTTGGTTATATCAAAAGAACACCGCTCTCTATTTTTAGAACACAAGGAAGAGGAGGAAAAGGTTCTAAAGGTGGAGGAGTTGGAAATAATGATTTTTTAGAACATCTTTTCATTGCAAACATGCATAATCACATGTTATTTTTTACAGAAAAAGGCAGATTATTTTGGCTAAAAGTTTATGAAATTCCTGAAGGTTCGAAAATTGCCCGAGGACGTGCCATTCAAAATCTTTTGAAAATTGAAAAAGATGAAAAAGTAAATGTTTATATTAAAATTGAAAAATTAGATGATGAAGATTTTGTAAAAGATCATTATATTGTTTTTGCCACTAAAAATGGAATTATTAAGAAAACATCTTTAGAAAATTATGCAAAGCCAAGAAAAGGAGGAATTAAAGCAATAACAATTAGAGAAGATGATAAATTAATAAAAGTAAAATTAACCGATGGCATTAACAATATTGTTTTAGGTACGAAATATGGGAAAGCAATAAATTTTTCTGAAAAAGATGTAAGAGCTGTCGGACGTACAAGCATAGGTGTAAGAGGAATAAAACTTGATTATAAAGATGACCAAGTTATTGGTATGGTTTGCGTTAGAGATAATCAAGATATTCTTGTTGTATCAGAAAAAGGCTATGGAAAAAGAACTGGTTTTGAAAATTATAGAACCACAAGCAGAGGAGGAAAAGGTGTAAAAACCTTACAAGTTACTGAAAAAACTGGCGATTTAGTTGGTATAGTTGGAGTTCTTGATAAAGACGATTTAATGATAATTAAAAAATCTGGAGTAATTATTCGATTAGAAGTTTCTAAAATAAGACAAATTGGAAGAGCAACTCAGGGAGTTCGTTTAATAAAAATTAATGAAGAAGACGATATTGCTGCAGTTGCAAAAGTTGTAAATAGTGAAGAAATAGAAGAAGAAAATATAATTGATAATAAAATTTGAGATAAAAAAAATTTCAAAAAAAATAAGACATAAAATTTTATGTCTTATTTTTTTGAAATTTTTAAACTAATTTTTTAACTAAATCTGCTGCTTCTTGTAAACCTATAGCTGAGTAAACTTTTAATCCAGATTTATCTATCAAATTTTTTCCTTCTATTGCATTTGTTCCTTGTAATCTCACAATTACAGGAATTTTTATATTTCCTATGGAATTATAAGCATCTACAACTCCTTGTGCTACTCTGTCGCATCTAACAATTCCGCCAAAAATATTTAATAAAATAGCTTTTACATTTTTATCTTTCAAAATAATCCTAAATCCAGCTTCTACTGTTTCGGCACTTGCTGTTCCTCCAACATCAAGAAAGTTAGACGGTTCACCTCCAGATTGTTTTATAATGTCCATAGTTGCCATCGCAAGACCTGCACCGTTTACCATGCAACCAAAAATTTACTTTTGCATCTGCAGCAAGTATAAGATCGTCAGAAGTTTTAAAAACTGGATTTATTTCAATCATAGAAGCATCGCAAGCAAGATAAGTATTATAAAGATTATATACAAATTTTGTCATATTCTTGTAAGCTTTTCCTTTTAAACCGAGATTAAAAGCAATTTTACGAGTTTGAAAATTTTGTATTCCGATTTTAGTGCATATTACTTCTTTGAAAATTAAATGGGGAGTTTCTTTTGCAACTTTTTCTATGTCCATACCGCCAGCAGGAGAATACATTATCATATTCCTACCTTTTTCGCGGTCTAATAAAATACTAATGTAATATTCGCTAACATCTAATTTACCGTTTTTATCCGGATAAAAAATATTTTGCTCTATTAAAACTTTATGAACTTCTTTACCTTCTTTAGATGTTTGTGGAGTTATTAATTGCATACCCAAAATTGATTTTGCATGTTTTTCCACTTCGTCAAAAGAATTAGCAACTTTTATACCGCCACCTTTTCCTCGTCCTCCAGCATGAATTTGAGCTTTAACTACCCAAGAACTTACACCAGTATGTCCTTGTATTTGTCTCGCTGCTTGCAGAGCAGAGATTGGAGTATCAGCAACAAGTCCTTCAGGAACATTAACACCAAAATTTCTTAATATATGTTTTCCTTGATATTCGTGTATATTCATAATAAATAAATTTTTACAAAAATAAGATTTATTTTAAATAAAAAAAATTTTTTCAAAAAATTGGCAAATTTTTAATGTTTTTTAATTTAAAAAAAAATTTTCGAAAAAAACGACAAAATTTTTAATGTTTTTAATTTTAAATTAAAAAAAATTTTTTTTAAATTCGTCCAAAATTTTAATGTTTTTTAATTTCAAAAAAATTTTTTTTTATAATTTGTCAAAAATTTTAATGCTTTTTAATTTGAAATTAAAAAAATTTTTTTCAAATTCGTCCAAAATTTTAATGTTTTTTAATTTCAAAAAAAAAAATTTTTATAATTTGCCAAAAATTTTAATGCTTTTTAATTTCAATGAAAAAAAAATTTTTTTAAATTCGTCCAAAATTTTAATGCTTTTTAATTTCAAAAAAAAATTTTTTTATAATTTGCCAAAAATTTTAATACTTTTAATTTGAAATTAAAAAAAATTTTTTTCAAATTCATCCAAAATTTTAATTAATTTCAAAAAAATTTTTCGAAAAAACGACAAAATTTTTAATGTTTTTAATTTCAAATTAAAAAAAAATTTTTTTCAAAAAACGACCAAAATTTTAATATTTTTTAATTTAAGAAATTAAAAAATTTTTTCTAAAAACTACCAAAATTTCAATATTTTTTTTAATTTTGAAAAAAAAAAAGATGAAGATTTTATCTACAGAACAAATTAGAAAAGCTGATAATTTTACAATTAAAAATGAACCAATTTCCTCCATTGATTTAATGGAACGTGCTTCACAATCTTGCACAGATTGGATAATTAAAAATTTCAATAAAAATCAAAAATTCAAGATTTTTGCTGGACAAGGAAATAATGGAGGCGATGGACTTGCAATTGCAAGACAACTGAAAGAAAAAAACTTTTTTATAGAAGTTTTTATTATGAAAATCTCTGAAAATTATTCTGACGATTTCAAAATAAATTTGCTTCGTTTAGAAAAACAAAATAAAGTTAAAATTAATTTCTTAGAAAATGAATCAAATTTTAAAGAAATTAATAAGAATGATATTATTATAGATGCATTATTTGGTTCTGGTTTAAAAAGAAAGTTAGAAAATTTTCCAGCGAAGATATTGAATTTTTTAAATAATTTGGAAGCGAAAATTATATCTATAGATATTCCATCTGGTTTATTTGCTGAAAATAACGAAAAAACAATTTACGATAAAGAAATACCTATAATTAAAGCAAATTTTACTTTGAGTTTTCAATTCCCAAAACTTTCTTTTTTCTTCCCAGAAACAGAAAAATTTGTAAAAGAATATTTTATTCTAAATATTTCGCTTCATAAAAAATTTATTGAAAATATAGAAACAAAAAATTTTTTTCTAAAAAAAGACTTTATTTTTAATAAAATAAAAAAAAGAAATCGTTTTTCTCACAAAGGAAATTTTGGACACGGACTTTTAATTGCGGGAAGTTATGGTAAATTTGGTGCTTGTGTTTTAGCAGCAAAATCTTGTTTAAAAACAGGAATAGGTTTATTGAGTACTCAAACTCCAAAATTTTGTTATTCTATTATACAAATTTCTGTTCCTGAAAGTATGGTTATTTTAGATAATTCAATGGTATGGAAAAAGATACCGAAAATGCTTTGGAAATTTTAATGAAAAAACTGAAATCACACAAAAATAAAAGATTGGTTATAGATGCAGACGCAATAAATTTAATTGCAAAAAATTCTGAATTATTAAAAATAATTCCGGAAAATGCTGTTTTAACGCCACACATTAAAGAGTTTGAAAGATTGATTGGAAAGAAAATTTCATCTAATTTTCATCGTTATGAAATTTTAAAAAAATTTTCTAAAAAATATAAAGTTTTTATTGTTTTAAAAGGTCAAAATAGTATAATTTCTTGTCCAGACGGAATTTGTTATTTTAACACAACAGGAAATCCAGGAATGGCTACAGCCGGAAGTGGCGACGTTTTAACAGGTATGATTTTGTCTTTTCTCGCACAAAATTATGAAATAAAAGACGCTGTAATACTTGGGGTTTATTTGCACGGTTTAGCAGGAGATTTTGCAAAAAATAAAGTTGGTGAAAATTCTTTGACAGCAAGTGATATTATAAAAAACATTAAAAATACATTTCCAATAAATTAAATTTTCAAAAAATTAAAAAAAAAATCGTTTTTGGAAGAAAATTTTTTTTCGAAATTAATTTTCAAAACGTTTTTTGTAAAAAAAATTTTTTTTTAATAAATTAATAATTTTATGGAATACGAATTTAAAATAGATTCAAATTCTCAGGAAGCAAAACGTTTGGTAGAATTTTTGAAAACTTTAACTTACGTAAAAGAAGAATCAAAATCTCCGGAAAAAAAAGAAATTTATAAATCTTTTGATTATAAAAATTCAAAAATAGCGGTAATAGGAGGCGGAAGTTGGGCAACAGCAATAATAAAAATGTTGTTAAATAATGTTGATAAGAATAATAAAATAAATTGGTTTTTACGAGAGAAAAAATCTATAGACTTTATTAAAAAATTCAAAAAGAATCCTCGTTATTTGCGTTCTGTAAAATTAGATACGGATAAAATTGTTTTTTTTGAAAATATTGAAGAAATTATAAAAAAATCTAATATTTTAATTTTTGTTATTCCGTCAGCATTTTTGAAAAGTTCTTTAGAATTTTTGAAAATAAATTTAAAAGATAAATTTATTGTTTCTGCAATCAAAGGAATAATTCCTGAAGATAATACAATTATTGCAGAGTTTTTTCAAAATGAATATAAAGTTCCTTTATCATCTATAGCTGTGATTTCTGGACCTTGTCATGCTGAGGAGGTCGCCCTAGAAAAACTTTCATATTTGACTATCGCTTCAAAAGATCTAAATAAAGCACAATTTATTTCTGAGAAACTTAGCTGTCGCTATATAAAAAGTTCCATTTCTGATGATATTTTCGGAACAGAATACTCTTCTGTTTTAAAAAATATTTTTGCCATTGCTTCTGGAATTTGTAAAAGTTTGGGCTACGGTGATAATTTCCAAGCAGTTTTGATTTCTAATGCTATACAAGAAATAGAAAATTTTGCAAATACAGTTCATCCGATAAGTAGAGACATAAAAAATTCGGCTTATTTGGGAGATTTATTAGTTACCTCTTATTCTCAGTTTTCCAGAAATAGAACTTTTGGAGCAATGATAGGAAAAGGATATTCTGTAAAATCGGCACAATTAGAAATGAATATGATTGCAGAAGGATATTATGCTTTATATTGCATACACAAAATAAATAAAAAATTTAATGTGGAAATGCCAATTACAGAAAGCGTTTATAGAATAATTTACAAAAAAAAAGATGCCGCAATAGAAATAAAAAATTTAACAGCCTATTTAAAATAATTGAAAAAATACGTTATTTAAAAATGGTTTCAATAAAATTCTAAAATTTTTTTTTTAGAATTTTATTTATTCAAAATAAAAATAAAAAAAATTTTTTTCAAAATTCGTGAAAATTTTAATATTTTTTAATTTCAATTAAAAAAATTTTTTTCAAAAATCGTGAAAATTTTAATATTTTTTAATTTCAATTAAAAAAAATTTTTTTCAAAAATCGCGAAAATTTTAACATTTTTTAATTTCAATTTTTTTTTTTTTTCAAATTCTTCCAAAATTTTAATATTTTAAAATTGGTTTTTTAAATTATTTTTTAAATTTGTATAATTTTTGTATATATTTAAAAAAAATATTAATTATGAAAAAAAAAATTATTTTTATAATATGTTTGTTTTTTTTTGCAAATTTTACTTTTGCAGAGAAATTACAATCATATTTTAATATAAGAACTTTCAAAACTTTAGAAAGTCCTTATTTGGAAAGTTATTTAAGCGTAATTGGAAATTCTGCCGTTTTTGTTAAGAAAGAAAATGGTAAATACCAAGCTGTTTTGGAAGTAACAATTATTTTCAAAGAAAATGGAATTATAAAAAATTTCAAAAAATATCAATTAACAAGTCCAGAAATTAAGAATAAAAATTCTTATAAACCAAATTTTATTGATGTGCAGCGCTTTGTTTTGGAAAATGGAATTTATAATTACGAATTAAAAATCATAGATGTAAATGCAGAAAAATCTGAAATTAATTATAAAAATATTTTAAACTTAGATTATAGAAGTAATCTCGTACAATTTTCTGACATTCAATTAATAGAAAGTTTTTCTAAAACAAAAAAAGAAAACGTTTTAAGTAAAAATTCTTATGATTTAATTCCTTATATTTCTGATTTTTACCCAGAAAATATTAATAAATTAATTTTTTACGCAGAAATTTATAATACAGATAAATATCTTGCAAAAGAAGAGAATTTTTTAATTCGCTATTTTATAGAAAGATCTGATAAAGAAATTATTTTGAATAAATATGTTTCTTTTTTTAAAAGGAAATCTGCTTCTATTATTCCAGTTTTTGCTGAATTTAATATAGAAAATCTGCCGTCTGGAAATTATAATCTTGTAATAGAAGCGAGAAATAGAAAAAATGAATTATTAAAATCTAAAAAATTCATTTTTCAAAGAAGTAATATAAAAAAAGATAATTTGATATTTGAGGCAAGCAAAGAAAATTTAAATTCTTCTTTTGTTACTCAAATTAATGATGCAGAAATTTTAAAAGAAAATATAAAATGTTTATATCCAATTTCTTCTGAAATAGAAAAAAACTACGCAAATAACATAATTAAATTAAATGATATTGAAAAAATGCAAAATTATTTTTATGTTTTTTGGTATAAAAGAGATGAAAAAAATTATGAAAAATTATGGAATAATTATAAAAAACGTGTAGATTTTGTAAATAATTCTTACAGCACACAAGTTAAAAAAGGTTATTATACAGATAGAGGGCGAATTTATTTGCAATATGGAAGTCCAAATTCTGTGATAGAAAGTAAACACGAGCCGAGTTCGTATCCTTATGAAATATGGCATTATTACAGATTAGAAGACCAAACAAATAAACGTTTTGTTTTTTACAATCAATTTATAGTTGGAGATGAATATACTTTAATTCATTCTAATGCAAAAGGAGAATTTAGCAATAGAAACTGGGAAGTTATCTTGCAAAGTAGAAACGAAATGAGAACAGACCACGACAGAACAAATTCACTAAATTTTAAAACATAAATATTAAAATTTTCACGAATTTGAAAAAAAATTTTTTTTTAAATTGAAATTAAAAAATATTAAAATTTTCACGAATTTGAAAAAAAATTTTTTTTTAAATTGAAATTAAAAAATATTAAAATTTTGGGCGAATTTGAAAAAAAATTTTTTAAATTGAAATTAAAAAATATTAAAATTTTGGGCGATTTTTGAAAAAAATTTTTTTTAATTGAAATTAAAAAAATATTAAAATTTTGGGCGATTTTTAAAAAAAATTTTTTTTAATTGAAATTAAAAAAATATTAAAATTTTGGGCGATTTTTGAAAAAATTTTTTTTTTTAATTTAAAAATTATTGAAATTTTAGCATATAAAAAAAAAAAAAAATCAAATATTTAAATTCAAAAAATTTCTCGTTTTTTTTAATTAAAATTCATAATTATTAAAAATAAATACAGTTATCATTGTAAATTATTAATTTTATTTAAAATGACTTTATTTATAATTATAATCACTATTGTGGTTTCTGTTTTTGGATTTAAAGATTCAAATTTTTTTGGTAAATTTTTATTTAATCCTTTTCTCGTTCATAAAGAAAAACAATGGTATAGACTTTTAACTCATGGATTTTTGCATGCTGATTATTTTCATTTAGCAATTAATATGTTTGTTTTATTTTCTTTTGGCAAAAACGCAGAATATTATTTAAGTTCAACTACTAATTACATTTTTCTTTATTTTGGTGGAATGATTATAGCTTCTTTAATTTCTTTGAGAAAGCATAAAGAAAATTTTTATTATAATTCTGTTGGTGCTTCTGGTGCTGTTTCAGCAGTTGTTTTTACAAGCATATTTTTTGCTCCTTTACAAAAAATTTATATTTACGGTCTAATTGGATTACCTGGAATTGTTCTTGGGGGAAGTGATAATATTAATCATGATGCACATTTCTCCGGAGCTTTATTTGGTTTTTTATTTCCGTAATTTCAGGAGAGGCTTCTATAATTGATTTTTTTGAAAAATTATTTTAAAATGATAAAAAAAACTAATATTTTGTTTTTCATTTTGTTTTTCATTTTGTCTTGCAAAACAAAAAATAATATAAAAAATACAAATTTTTCTCCAAAAAACTCTGGACAAATTTTGTCATTGACAAAAAATAATTTCTTAGAATATGAAAATTTATCTATAAAATTTAAAGTTAATTATAAAAAAGAAGAACAAAGTTTAATTTTTTCCGGAAATTTGAGAATTTTAAAAGATAAAAAAATTTGGTTATCTTTGCGAGCTTTTGGTTTTCCTGTTGCTTCTGCTTTATTTACAAATGACAGTTTGAAAATTGTAGATAAATTTAATAAAAAATATTTTGTCGGAAATTATGATTTCTTAGAAAAACAATTCAATCAAAAAATTGATTTTCAAATTCTGCAAGCAATTTTGACAAATGAATTTTTTAAAACAGATAAAAATCAAAATCTTAAAAAATTTGAATTTTTAGAAGAAAAAAATTTTTTTAATATTTTTTTTGATAATAAAAATATTTATCAAAAATTTATAATTAAAGATAAAATTTTTAAAATTGAAAATATTGAAATATTTGATAAAAAAAAGAAAAAAAAACTTTTTATAAATTATGGAGAATTTAAAAATATAAAAAATAAAATTTTTCCGAATTTAATAAAAATTAAATTAGAAAACCAAGAGGAAAAAGAAAATATTTTTATAAATGTAAAATATACAAATATTGTAAAAAATAAAAAAAACTTAAAATTTAATTTTAAAATACCAAAAAAGTATAAAAAATTTTAAAAAAAATTCCAATTATTTATTAATAATTGGAATTTTTTTTTTATAGGGTTGGTATATAATCCATTATCAAATGTAAAAAATCTCCTATTTGAATTGCAAATTGATTTTCATAAGTTCTTCCAAATACATAAAATAGGAAAAAACCATAAATTGCTAATAAAAATACAACTGTTCCCATAGCCATTTTTTTAGAAAATAAATACCAAAAAAACGTTACTATTGTTAATAGCAATAAAAATACACGTAATTCAGAACTGTATCTTATGGTATTTGCATCCATTGTAATATCTCCGTGAATTATTGTATATAAAAATAAAGGTAAACCAAGCGCAAAACAAATATCAAAAATATTACTTCCAAGAGCATTAGCAACAGCATCGTCGTAATTTCCTTTTCTTGCATCTTTCATAGAAATTATAGTATCTGGAACACTGGAAGCAGCAGCAGCAAGAACAACAGAAACAAAAATAATTGGCATATCTAATGCGGTTCCGATTTGTTCGCAAGCGTGAACCAAAAGCATACAAGCAGCAGCAATCACAAGAACAGCAACACTTAATAAAGACCAAGCATTAGAATTATTAATTTTATTTTTTCCAATGATCAAACTTTCTAAATCTAAAGTTAATAGTGCTTTTCCATAATTTATTTCTTCGTCATTTTCTTCGTCGTCGTCTTCCTCTTCTTCTTCGGAATTTTCATTTTTTTCCATAGAAGTTAGCATATAAGTTACATAAACTCCGTAAGTTATCATCAAAGTAAAACCGTGCCACCATTTTAAAGAAGTTCCACTAATTAAAATTATTAGTATTAATTCTGCAATTATTAAAGAAATTCCATCTCTTAGAATTACTTTCTTAGAAACTTCTACTCCTTTTGCGACATTTCCAATTAATACTGCAAGTATCACAAAAGCTGGAATTATCATTCCATTAAAAATTGCACTACCTGCAGTAGTTCCAATTCCACCTGAAAAGCCGTCTACATCTTTCAAATAAAATAAGAAAAATAAAGTAGTAAATAATTCGGGTAAAGAACTAGCAACAGCATTTATAGTTGCACCTTTTACACCGTCAGATAAATTTCTACCTATATAATCAGAAGCAGCTTCAAAACCGTCGCTTGCTCTCCAAATTATAAGCATAGTAAAAGTAATAAGTAATAATGGGAATAATATATCCATAATTTTTTATTTTTATTGAAAAATCAAAAAACAAAAATAATTTTTTTTTATAAAAAAAAATTATTTTTATTTTTTGATTTTTTATTCTATATTCACATTATTCTTTCTTCATTCTTCATTAAAAATTTTCATTCTTCATTAAAAATTCTTCATTAAAAATTCTTCATTATTCGTTCCATATTTTTATTAAAAAAGTCTTTGATTTATTTTTTTATTAAAAATAAACTATTTACATTTGTAAAAAAATTTTAAAATTTTTTTATAAAAATATTTAAAATAAAATGCAAATAACTCACATAGAGCATATCGGAATAGCAGTAAAAAATTTAGAAGAAAGCGTAAAATATTACGAAAAAATTCTCGGTTTAAAATGCTACGCAATAGAAGAAATTAAAGACCAGAAAGTAAAAACTGCATTTTTTCAAGTCGGTGAAACAAAAATAGAATTACTTGAAGCAAGTTCTTCAGATAGTCCTGTTGGTAAATTTATTGATAAAAAAGGTGAAGGTTTACATCATATTGCTTTTTCTGTTCCAGATGTAAATTCTTCTTTAAAAGAAGTGGAGGAAAAAGGTATTCGTTTAGTTGATAAAGTTTCTCGCAAAGGTGCGGAATCTTTGGATATTGGATTTTTACATCCTAAATTTACTGGAGGCGTTTTAACAGAATTTTGTAGTAAAAATTAAAATTTAAAAAATGAGCAATCAAGACAAAATTAACGAGCTGATAAAAAAGCGTGAAGAAGCAAAACTTGGCGGTGGAATAAAAAGAATAGAAAAACAACATAGTCAGGGGAAATTTACGGCACGAGAAAGAATAGATATACTTCTTGACGAAGGCAGTTTTGAAGAATTTGATATGTTTGTAACTCATCGTTGTACAAATTTTGGTTTAGAAAAAGTGAAATTTCTTGGAGACGGTGTAATTACTGGACATGGTACTATTGATGGTAGAGTTGTATATGTTTTTTCTCAAGATTTTACTGTTATGGGCGGTTCGCTATCTGAAACTTTTGCTAATAAAATTTGCAAAATAATGGATCAAGCGATGACAGTTGGAGCTCCGGTCATAGGAATTAACGATTCTGGTGGAGCAAGAATTCAAGAAGGAGTGAATTCTCTCGCTGGTTATGCGGAGATTTTTCAGAGGAATATTCTAGCTTCTGGAGTTATTCCACAGATTTCGGCAATTTTTGGACCTTGTGCTGGTGGAGCAGTTTATTCTCCTGCTTTGACTGACCTTGTAATTATGAGCGATAAAACAAGCTATATGTTTGTTACTGGTCCGAAAGTTACAAAAACTGTAACTGGAGAAGATATTACAACAGAAGATCTAGGAGGTGCTTCTGTTCATGCTACAAAATCTGGAGTTACGCATTTTAAAGCAGATGACGAAGAAGAGGGTTTATTAATAATAAGAAAATTATTAGAATATCTACCTCAAAATAATATGGAAGATCCTATAGTTACAGAATGTAATGACCCCATTGATAGAATAGAAGATGCTTTAAATGAGATAATTCCAGAAAATCCAAATAAACCTTATAATGTAAAAGATGTTATACATTTAATAGTTGATGATGATGAATTTTTGGAAGTTCACCGTTATTATGCACAAAATATAGTTGTTGGTTTTGCGAAATTCAATGGTATGCCTGTTGGAATAGTTGCCAATCAACCGAGTTATCTTGCGGGAGTTCTTGATATAAAATCGTCCATAAAAGCGGCACGTTTTATCCGTCTTTGTGATTGTTTTAATATTCCTATAGTTACTCTTGTTGATGTACCTGGATTTTTGCCCGGAAGTATTCAAGAATATGGCGGAATTATTACACACGGAGCAAAATTAATGTTTGCTTATTGTGAGGCAACTGTTCCGAAAATTACCATTACACTTAGAAAATCTTACGGTGGAGCGCACGATGTTATGAGTTCTAAGCAACTTAGGGGAGATATAAATTATGCTTGGCCAGGTGCAGAAATTGCTGTTATGGGAGCAAAAGGAGCTATAGAAGTTTTGGAAGGTCGTAATTTAAGAAAAATTAAAGACCCAGAAAAGGCTGCTGATTATGCTGATAAAAAAGAAATGGAATATAAAACAAAATTTGCAAATCCTTATGAAGCAGCAAAATATGGTTATATAGACGATGTTATTGAGCCACGAAATACGAGGTTTAGAGTTATTAGAGCATTGAAAACTTTGTCAACTAAGAGACAAACAAATCCACCTAAGAAACATTCTAATATCCCATTATAAAAATTAAAAAAATGATAAGTAATTTAAATTTTTTTTTAGCAAGTATTTTAGAAGAAGGCATAGTTATATCTATTGTTGGTTATATAATTGTATTTTCTGCTCTTTTAGCTTTGTATGGTGTATTTTACTATTTGCCAAAATTGTTATCTTATAACATAAAACAAAAATTATACAAAGAAGGGAAAAAAGAATGTATTGAAAAAGGTGATTTTCAAATTGAAGGGGGAGTGAACGCTGCAATTAGTACTGCTTTATTCTTATATTTTGAAGAATTGCACGATGAAGAAAGTGGTCTAATGACAATTAAATCTGTCGAAAGAAAATATTCGCCATGGAGTTCTAAAATTCACGGTTTAACAAGTAATCCGAGATTTTAAAAATTAAAAAAAACATCAAATTTTGTAAAAATTTTTTTTATAAATAAAAAAAATGAAGAATTTTAAATTTAAAATTAGAGGTCATAAGTACGATGTTGAAATTAAAAATTTTGAGAAGAACATCGCCGAAATAGAAGTAAACGGAACTGTTTATAAAGTAGAAATTGATAGAGAGGTTAAAAATGAAATTAAAACTCCGAGATTAGTTCGTTCAAAAATTAAAAATCCTAAGGGAGCTGGAAAAATTAAAAAGTCTGGTATAGCAACAATTAATGCTCCACTTCCAGGTTCTATTTTTAAAATTTTTGTAAAAGAAGGAGATACTATTGCAGTGGGTGATAAAGTATTAATTATGGAAGCTATGAAAATGGAAAATAACATAATGTCAGAAAAAGCTGGAACAATTAAATCTATGAAAGTTGCTGTTGGTGATACTGTTTTGCAAAATGATATTTTAATTGAAATAGAAGCTTAAAAATGAGAAAGTTACTTACAATAATAGGGGCAATTGCGTTAATTATATTCATCAGAGTAATTTTTATACAAGCAGATGATATTTCTGAAGATAAAGGAAAGACAAATGAAAGTCTTATAGAAAAGCTTGTAAATTATAAATGGGTAAATTATTCTGACGGTTATTATACCACTCGCAGTGCAAAAAAACTCAAACCTGAAGAAACAGTAGAACGTTATAAAACTTTTACTTTTAAAGAAGAAAAAAATATTTTTATTATGGATTCTGTAAAACAGCGTTTTACAGGAAAATGGAAAATAAAAAATAAAAAAATTTATTTATATTTTGACATAAAAAAAGTTGTTCATCTAAGTAAAAATACTGATCCTAATTCTATGTCGAATGCTTATTCTACATTATCCGAAAATTTAAAATTAAAAAATAGAGTTGCAACCGTCGAAGGAGATATAATGAAAAGTAGCGATGGTTTTACTTATGAAAAATATGACCCATCTTATGCAGGATTAGTAAATTTCTTTGAATTTTCTGGATTTGCAAATGCAAAAATGGGACATTTTATTATGATGCTTGTTGGTATTTTTTTCATTTTTTTAGCTATAAAATATGATTACGAGCCACTTCTTTTAATTCCAATTGGGACAGGTATTTTAATGGGAAATATTCCTATGTTTCAGGCGATAGATTTCAATTTGAAATTAGGGATTTATGAGCCGGGTAGTGTGATGAATTATTTATATCAAGGAGTTGTACAAGGTTGGTATCCGCCTTTGATTTTTCTTGGAATAGGTGCGATGACAGATTTTTCTTCTTTGATTTCAAATCCTCGTCTAATGTTGCTTGGTGCAGCAGCACAAATTGGAATTTTTGCAACATTTCTCGGTTCTTTATTACTTGGTTTTGCTCCACAAGAAGCAGGAGCAATAGGAATTATTGGGTCCTATTGCCATAGCCGCTTATTCTTATATGGCACTTGTTCCAGTAATTCAGCCGCCTATAATAAAACTTCTTACAACTAAAGAGGAAAGAAAAATTAAAATGAAACCTCCGAGAGCAGTTTCAAGGTTAGAAAAAATTATGTTTCCAATAGTTGGGTTACTACTGACAACTTATATTTCACCGACTTCTTTACCGCTTTTGGGAATGTTATTTTTTGGAAATTTATTAAAAGAATCGGGTGTTACGAAACGTCTTGCAGATACTTCCAGCAATGCTTTGATTGATACTATTAATATTTTACTTGGAATCACAGTTGGAGCATCTACTCAGGCAGATGTATTTTTGACTTATGATTCTATTTTAATTTTCATATTAGGAGCACTTGCTTTTATGGTTGCGACGGCAGGAGGAGTAATTTTTGCTAAAATTATGAATTGGTTATCTCCAAAAGACAATCCAATAAATCCTATGATAGGAGCAGCAGGAGTTTCAGCTGTGCCTGATAGTGCCAGAGTGGTACAAATGGAAGGTTTAAAAGCTGACCCTTCTAATCATTTATTAATGCATGCTATGGCACCAAATGTTTCTGGAGTAATTGGTTCAGCAGTTGGAGCTGGTATATTGTTAAGCTTTTTAATGTAAATTAAAAAAAAATTCCAATTAATTTAATTGGAATTTTTTTTTATTTAATATTAAAATATTTAATTTCTTTTGAATTAAATTATAATAATATTAAATAATTTGACATTTTTGAAAAAAATTATCTTTGTATTTTATTTCAAAAAAATATAACAAAATGAAGAAAAAAGTAATAAATCAAAGAGAAGCATTAAAATTAATGCAAGAAAGAAAAAATATAAGTTTATTTTCATTGAATTTAATGACGAATAATAGACGAATTGGAAAATATTTATTTTATTCATAAAGGAATTAATGTTCCTAAGCATTTAATTTATTGTGAGATATCAGATAGCATTTATATCTATAATCAAAAAGAATAAAAAAAAAAAAATCATTAGAATTAATGAGGAAATATTTTAATGTGAAAATTATACAATAAAAATTTATTAAAACATTAAAATTTTTTGGACAATTTTTGAATATGAATATAAATGAAAAAAATTAAAACATTATTACATTCCTCATTATTCATCTATGTCTTGCGGTGTTTTTACAGACATTATTAAATTTAAATATTAAAATTTTGAACTATCTTTGAAAAAACAACGAAATTTTTAAATTTTTTATTTGAATTAAAAAAAAAATATTCCCCAAAAAACAGCAATTTTTTAATGATTTCTTATAATTTTATAAAAATTTTTTTTCATAAAAACGGCAATTTTTTAAGATATTTTATAATTTTTAGTAAAAATAAAATTTTATTTAATTTGTTATAAAGAATATATTATGAAAAGACTACATTTATTTATTATAAAATCTTATTTAGGACCATTTTTTTTAACATTTTTCATTTCATTATTTTTATTGCTAATGCAATTTTTATGGAAATATATAGATGAATTAGTTGGAAAAGATTTAGATACAAGTATTATTTTAGAATTATTATTTTATGCTTCTGCTGGTCTGGTTCCTATGGCTTTACCTCTTGCAATTTTGCTTGCTTCCATTATGACTTTTGGAAACCTTGGTGAAAACTATGAATTAATAGCATTAAAATCCTCTGGAATTTCTTTATTTCGTTTAATGTTTCCGTTAATAATTCTTATAACAATTTTGAGTATCTCTGCATTTTTTTATTCAAATAATATGTTGCCTTTTACAAAGTTAAAAATGTCAGCACTTCTTTGGGACATAAAACATCAAAAACCAGAATTAAGTATTCAAGAAGGAATTTTTTCTAATGAAATAGACGGTTTTAGTATAAAAATAAACAAAAAAGACAAAAAAACAGGAAAATTATATGGGATTTTAATTTATGACCACACAAAAAGAAATGGAAACAAAAATGTAACAATTGCTGATTCTGGATTGATGAATTTAACAAAAGACGGTTCAGCTATGGTTTTGACTTTATTTAATGGAGTAAATTACGCAGAAGAAAAAGATAAAAAAAATAATAGAAAAAATAGAACTTATCCTCATAGAAAAGATAAATTTGATGAAGAAAAAATTTTTTTTAAATTAAAAGGTGTTGGATTCGAACGAACAGATGAAAATCTTTTTAGTCAAAATTATCAAATGCTAACTATCAAACAATTAATAAAAGCAGAAGATTCTTTGTCCAAAGTTTTAAACAATAGAAAAAAAAAAGTAAAAGAAAATTTATTGAAAAATAATTATTTTAGAAGAAATATAAGAAAAGATAAAAAATTTAGAAATATAAAAAATAATGTCAAAAAAGAAGAAAATAATTTTTTAGATACAATTAAAAAAAATGAAATTAAAGAAAAAAATTATTTTAATTTTGTAGATTTTTATAATGAATTGGATGAAAAAACTTATAATAAAGTTATGAAAGTGGCTTTAAATTATGCACGTTCAACTAAATCTTATGTAACAAACAGTAAAGAAGATTTATTATATAGAGAGAAAATAATTCGAAAACATAAATCACAATGGCATTTAAAATTTACACTTTCTTTTGCTTGTTTTGTTTTCTTTTTTATAGGTGCTCCTCTTGGAGCAATTATTAGAAAAGGTGGTTTGGGAATGCCTGTTGTAGTTTCTATTTTATTTTTTGTTGTTTATTATATGCTTTCTATTTCTGGAAAAAAACTTGCTATAGAAGAAGTTTTAGAAACTTATCAAGGAATGTGGTTGTCATCAGCAGTTTTGTTTCCTGTTGGAATTTTTCTGACTTATAAAGCAGCAACAGATTCTGTGATTTTAAATATAGAAATATATTTAGAACTATTTAAAAAAGTTAAAAAAAAGTTAAAAATTTTTAAATTATAAAATATCTTAAAAAAAATGCCGTTTTTATGAAAAAATTTTTTTTTTAAATTATAAAATATCTTAAAAAAATGCCGTTTTTATGAAAAAAATTTTTTTAAATTATAAAATATCTTAAAAAAATGCCGTTTTTATGAAAAAAATTTTTTTAAATTATAAAATATCTTAAAAAAATGCCGTTTTTATGAAAAAAAATTTTTTTAAATTATAAAATATCTTAAAAAAATGCCGTTTTTTATGAAAAAAATTAAATTATAAAATATCTTAAAAAAATGCCGTTTTTATGAAAAAATTTTTTTTTTAAATTATAAAATATCTTAAAAAAATGCCGTTTTTATGAAAAAAATTTTTTTTTTTAATTATAAAATATCTTAAAAAAATGCCGTTTTTTATGAAAAAAAATTTTTAATTATAAAATATCTTAAAAAAAAATGCCGTTTTTATGAAAAAAAATTTTTTTTTTAATTATAAAATATCTTAAAAAAATGCCGTTTTTATGAAAAAAAAATTTTATAAATTATAAATTAT
>NBLL01000128.1 GCA_002084355.1 Bacteroidetes bacterium 4572_128
ATTTATAAAAAAAACGATTTTTTTTTATAAAAATTTTTATTTTTGTAAAAAAATTAATTTTTTATAAAAATGGAAAATATAAATTTAGAAACAGCAAAAAAACTAGGTCTCTTAGAAGAAGAATTTGAAAAGATAAAAGAAATTCTTGGACGTACTCCTAATTATACCGAATTAAGCATCTTTTCAGTTATGTGGTCAGAGCATGCTTCTTATAAGAATTCTATCAAATGGTTAAAAACTCTTCCCCGCAGTGGCAAACAGATAGTAGTTGAAGCGGGTGAAGAAAATGCAGGTATGGTTGATTTAGGCGATAATTTAGCTTGCGTTTTTAAAATAGAATCACATAATCATCCTTCAGCCATTGAACCTTATCAAGGTGCGGCGACAGGAGTTGGAGGAATCGGTGATTACGGAAATGCTTTTGGTGTTCCTGTGGTTGGCGGCGAGATGGTTTTTGATGATTGTTATAATACCAATCCACTTGTAAATGCAATGTCTGTTGGTTTAATAAAAAAAGGTGATGAAATTTCTGCCATTTCTGAGGGTGTTGGTAATCCAGTTTATATAGTTGGTTCGTCCACAGGAAAAGATGGTATTCACGGTGCAACTTTTGCATCTGCTGATATTACAGAAAATTCTGAAGATGATATTCCTGCAATACAAATTGGAGATCCATTTCAAGAAAAATTATTATTAGAAGCAAGTTTAGAACTTGGGAAAAAAGAAATTTTAATTGGAATGCAAGATATGGGAGCAGCGGGAATAATTTGCTCTACATCAGAAATGTCAGCAAAAGGAAAACACGGAATGAGAATAGATTTATCAAAAGTTCCTCTGCGACAAAAAAATATGAAAGCCTTTGAAATTTTACTTTCTGAATCTCAGGAACGTATGTTAATTGTTCTACAAAAAGGCAAAGAGGAAGTTTTAAAAAATATTTTCAAAAAATGGGATTTAAATTGTAAAAAAATAGGTGAAGTTATCGAAGGAGACCGTTTGGAGTTTTTTCATAATGGAGAGAAAGTTGCTGATGTTCCAGCGAGTGATTTGGTACTTGGAGGAGGTGCTCCTGTTTATGAGCGAGAATATGAAGAGCCAGATTATTATAAAGAAAATAAAAAATTTAAAATTGAAAGCTTACCTATTCCTCAAGATTTGCGAGATACTGCATGGGATATGTTGAGAAATCCAAATATTTGTTCGAAAAAATGGGTTATTGAACAGTATGATTCGATGGTTCAAACGAACAATATGAGTACAAATTTTCCTTCTGACGCTGGAGTTGTAAATATAAAAAAAACCAATAAAGCATTAGTTTTAACTACAGATTGCAATTCGAGGTATGTTTATGCTGACCCAAATATAGGAACACAAATTGCTGTTGCCGAAGCTTCGAGAAATATTGTTTGCTCTGGAGGTGAACCTCTTGCAATTACAAATTGCTTGAATTTTGGAAATCCTTATAAAAAAGATGTTTTCTGGCAATTTGTTAATACCATAAAAGGAATGTCAATTGCTTGTAAAAAATTTAATACTCCGGTAACAGGTGGAAATGTGAGTTTTTATAATCAAATTACAATGGACGGAAAAACAAGTTCTGTTTATCCAACGCCAGTAATTGGAATGTTAGGAATTTTAAAAGATAAAAATAAACAAATGACTATACCTTTTAAAAATAAAGGTGATATGATTTATTTACTCGGAGAAACAAAAAATGATATTTCTTCTTCGGAATATTTGATTTCTAATTTTAAAATTAGAAATTCCGGCGCTCCTTATTTTGACTTGGAAGAGGAATTTAATTTGCAAGAAGTTTTAAAAAGTTTGATAAAAAATAATTTAATTCGTTCTGCTCACGATATTTCTATGGGAGGATTATTTACAAGTATGGTAGAATGTGCCATTCCGAATTTACTTGGTTTTGACATTACAAGTCCAGCGTCAATTCGTAAAGATGCGTTTTTATTTGGCGAAAGCCAAAGTCGTGTTATAATAACTGTAACACCGCGAAATGAAATTAGATTTGTTGATTTTATGATAAAGAAAAATATTCCTTATTCTGTTATGGGACACGTAACAAAAGGAGAAATGAGAATAGATGATATTTCTTACGGTTTTGTAGAAAAAGCAAAAAAAGTTTACGAAGAAACATTAGAAAAATTAATTGTTTAACTTTCCAAAAGTTTCAAACTTTTGGAAAGTTGTTAAATAAAATTTCGGCTTTTTTCATTAAAACTTTAGGTTTGTACAGGTTGAAATTTTTTTTAATAATTTAAAAGCATTAAAATTTTGGCGTTTTTTCAAAAAAATTATTTTTTAATAATTTAAAAGCATTAAAATTTTGGCGTTTTTTCAAAAAAAATTTTTTTTAATAATTTAAAAAGATTAAAATTTTGGCGTTTTTTCAAAAAAAATTTTTTTTAATAATTTAAAAACATTAAAATTTTGGCGTTTTTATGAAAAAAATTTTTTTTTGATTTTTCAAAACATTAAAATTTTGGACGAATTTATAAAAAAATTTTTTTTAATTTTTCAAAACATTAAAATTTTGGACGAATTTTGAAAAAAATTTTTTTTTTAATTTTAAAAAATTCATAAAAAAAATGGCATTTTATGAAAAAAAAATTTTTTTTCATAAAATTTCAAGAAAAAATTGTTTTTAATAAAAATATACTTATCTTTGCACTTTATTTTTATTAAGATTTAAAATGATATAATGTTTTTATGCCAACAATTCAGCAATTAATAAGAAAAGGACGTAAAAAATTAGTAGATAAGAGTAAGTCTCCTGCTTTAGAATCTTGTCCACAAAAGCGTGGTGTTTGTGTTCGTGTTTATACAACTACACCAAAGAAACCTAATTCAGCAATGCGAAAAGTTGCAAGAGTTAGATTAACTAATGGAAAAGAAGTTAATGCTTATATTCCTGGTGAAGGGCATAATTTGCAAGAACATTCTATAGTTTTAATTAGGGGTGGCAGAGTAAAAGATTTACCTGGTGTACGTTACCATTTAATAAGAGGTGCTTTAGATACATCTGGAGTTGAAGGTCGCACACAAAGACGCTCTAAATACGGAACTAAAAAGAAAAAAGATAAAAAGAAATAATATATATTTTTTGAATAATGAGAAAAGCAAAACCAAAAAAAAGAATTTTATTACCTGATCCCAAATATAAGGATATTCTTGTAACAAAATTTGTAAACGATTTAATGGTTTCTGGAAAAAAAAGTATAGCGTATGGTATTTTTTACGATGCTCTTGATATAGTTGAATCAAGAACGAAAAAAATAGAATCTTCTGCTATAGATATTTGGAAAAAATCATTAAATAATATTACGCCAGCAGTAGAAGTAAAAAGTAAACATTCTCGCAAGAGAAGTGGAAGAAGCATGGCAGAAAAGCTTGCGACAGAGATAGTTGCTGCTTATAATTCTGAGGGAGGTGCTTTTAAGAAAAAAGAAGATACTCATAGAATGGCAGAAGCAAATAAAGCATTTGCTCATTTTAGATTTTAGTAAATTTCAATTTGTATTTTCAGATTTTTATAAATTTGAAAAAATATAATAAGCCGATAAAATTATAAAAACTATGGCTCAAGATTTAAAATATACCCGTAATATTGGTATTATGGCTCATATCGATGCTGGTAAAACAACTACTACTGAACGTATTTTGTTTTATACAGGAAAAACGCATCGTATGGGTGAAGTACATGATGGTTCTGCTGTGATGGACTGGATGGTTCAAGAACAAGAAAGAGGTATTACAATTACTTCAGCTGCAGTTACAACTTTCTGGACAAATAATAATATAAATCACAAAATTAATATTATAGATACACCTGGACATGTAGATTTTACTGTCGAAGTTGAACGTTCTCTTCGTGTTCTGGACGGTGCCATTGCTGTTTTTTGTGCAGTTGGAGGTGTTGAGCCGCAGTCAGAAACCGTTTGGCGACAAGCTGATAAATATAAAGTTCCGAGATTAGCATTTGTAAATAAAATGGATAGGACAGGAGCTGATTTCTTTAAAGTTATTGAACAAATAAAAACTAAATTTGACGCTAATCCAATAGCTCTTCAAATTCCAATTGGAGAAGAAGAAGATTTTATAGGGGTTGTTAATCTTATAGAAAGAAATGCTATTGTTTGGGTAGAGGATGAAACCTTAGGAGTTAAATATGAAGTTATTGATATTCCGGAGGAATTAGAAGAACAAACAGAGGAGTTAAGAGATAGTTTAATAGAAGCAATAGCAGATTTTGATGATGATTTATTAGAGAAGTATTTTGAAGATAAAAATTCTATTTCGCCAAATGAAATAAGAAATGCTGTAAGAAAAGCTACTCTAAATATGCAAATTATTCCTGTTATGTGTGGTTCGGCTTTTAAAAATAAAGGTATTCAACGTTTATTAGATGCGATTTGCAGTTATTTACCAAGTCCACTTGATAAAAAAGAGGTTTTTGGAATTGATCCCAGAACAGATAATAAAGTTTCTCGTAAGCCACAAAATTCAGAGCCTTTTTCAGCATTATCTTTTAAAATTGCAACTGATCCTTTTGTTGGTCATCTTGCTTTTCTTAGAATTTATTCTGGAGTTTTAAAAGCTGGTTCTTATGTTCTTAATACAAGAACAAATAAAAAGGAAAGAATAACTCGTCTTTATCAAATGCACGCAAATAAACAAATTCCAAAGAAAGAAATTTATGCTGGAGATATTTGTGCTGTTGTTGGTTTTAGAAAAATTTCTACTGGAGATTCTTTGTGTGACTTTGCTAATCCTATAGTTTTTGAATCTATGAATTTTCCTGCTCCGGTTTTGAAAATTGCAATAGAGCCAAAAACACAAAAAGATTTAGATAAGTTAAATATTGCATTGAGTAAACTTTCCGAAGAAGACCCAACTTTTAAAGTAAAAGTTGATGAAGAAACAGCTCAGACAATAATTAGCGGTATGGGAGAATTACATTTAGATATTCTTATAGATAGATTACGAAGAGAGTTTTTTGTTGAATGTAATCAAGGGACACCACAAGTTTCTTATAAAGAAGCCATCACAAAAAAAATTAGATATAGGGAATTGTTTAGAAAACAGTCTGGTGGAAGAGGAAAATTTGCAGATATTATTGTTGAAATTTCTCCTGCTGATGAAGGTGTTCGTGGGTTGCAATTTATAGATAAAGTAAAAGGTGGTAATATTCCAAAAGAATATATTCCTTCTGTAGAAAAAGGTTTTAAAAATGCTATGAAAAATGGCACTTTGGCTGGTTATGAAATGGATAGTTTGAAAGTTACATTAATAGATGGTTCATTTCATCCAGTAGATTCCGATTCTTTGTCTTTTGAAATAGCGGCGAGAATAGCATTTAAAAATGCCATTCCAAAAACAAAACCAATTTTATTAGAACCTATAATGTCGGTTGAGATTTCTACACCAGAAGAAAGTTTGGGTCCAATAGTTTCGGATTTAAATAGGAGAAGAGGTCAAATAAATGGTATGGAAGATAAGGGAAAAAATAAAGTTGTTTCTGCGAAAGTTCCTTTATCAGAACAATTTGGCTATATAACAGTTTTGCGAACGATAAGTTCTGGAAAAGCATATTCTAATATGCAATTTTCACATTATGAACCAGTTCCTGAGAATATTGCAATAAAAATTATAGAAAAAATCAAAGGAAAATTTTTTAAATAAAAAAATGAGTCAAAGAATTAGAATAAAATTAAAATCTTACGACCATAATTTAGTAGATAAATCTGCTGAAAAAATTGTTAAGACAGTAAAATCTACAGGTGCAGTTGTTAGTGGTCCAATTCCATTGCCAACACATAAAAGAATTTTTACTGTTCTTCGTTCTCCTTTTGTGAATAAAAAATCGAGAGAACAGTTTCAACTTTCATCTTTCAAAAGATTGTTAGATATTTATAGTTCAACAACAAAAACTATAGATGCTCTAATGAAGTTGGAATTACCGAGTGGCGTAGAAGTGGAAATAAAAGTTTAAAAAAAATATTTTTTTTAATAAAAAAAAAAATTAAAATAAAAAAAAGATGTCCGGATTTATAGGAAAAAAAGTAGGAATGACATCAGTTTTTAGTGCCGATGGAAAAAATATTCCATGCACGGTCATAGAAGCGGGACCTTGTGTAGTAACGCAATTAAAAACAAATGAAAAAGACGGTTATAGTGCTGTCCAATTAGGTTTTGAGGAAAAAAAAGAAAAAAGGACTTCTCAAGCCGAAAAAGGTCATTTTAAAAAAGCAAATACTATCAAAGAGGGTCAGTGGGTTGATGTTTCAGGAATTTCTAAGGGAAAAGGTTTTCAAGGTGTTGTTAAAAGGTATAATTTTAAAGGTGTTGGTGATGCTACACATGGACAACATAATAGGTTACGTGCTCCTGGTTCTATAGGTGCTTCGTCATATCCTTCGAGAGTTTTCAAAGGAATGAGAATGGCTGGAAGAATGGGGAATGATAAAATTAAGGTTTTTAATTTAAAAATTTTAAAAATTATTCCGGAAAATAATATTTTAGTTGTAAAAGGCTCTGTTCCTGGTGCAAAAAAATCTTATATAATTATTGAAAATTAGGATTTAATAAAAAAAAATGGAACTAACAGTTTATAATATCTCAGGAGAAGATACAGGTAGAAAGGTAAAATTGAATAATGATATTTTTGAAGTTGAACCTAACGACCATACTATTTATTTAGATGTAAAACAATATCTTGCTAATCAACGTCAAGGAACTCATAAAGCAAAAGAAAGAGGTGAGATTAAAGGTAGTACTCGTAAAATAAAGAAACAAAAAGGTACAGGTACAGCTAGAGTTGGAAGTATCAAATCTCCTATTTTAAGAGGTGGTGGACGTATTTTTGGACCGAGACCAAGGGATTATCATTTTAAGCTAAATAAAAAAGTAAAACGCCTTGCAAGGAAATCTGTTTTATCTTACAAAGCAAAAGAAAATAAAATAATAATTTTAGAGGATTTTTCTTTTGATAAACCAAAAACTAAGGATTTTTTAGCGATAAAAAATAATTTAAAAATAAAAGATAAAAAAATTACTTTTATTTTGGCAGAATCAGATAAAAATTTATATTTATCTTCGAGAAATGTTAAGCATTCTAATATTGTTCTTGTTTCTGAGTTATCTAGTTATGAGTTAATGAATTCGTCAAGTATATTATTTTTGGAAAGTTCTTTAGCTAAGTTGGACGAAATTTTTAATAAATAATTTTTTTTAAAAATTCGCAAAAAATTTTAAAATTTAAAGAAATGAGTAAAATATTGATTAAGCCGGTTTTGACAGAAAAAATGAACGTTCAAAAAGAAAAATTGAATAGGTTCGGTTTTATTGTTGATAAACAAGCTAATAAAATAGAAATAGCTAAAGCTGTAGAAAAACTTTATGAAGTTACTGTATTAAATGTAAATACTATGATATATGCTTCTAAGAAAAGCACAAAATATACTAAAAAAGGTATAGTGAGTGGCAAAAGAAGTGCGTACAAAAAAGCAATAGTAACATTGATTGAAGGAGATACTATAGATTTTTACAGCAGTATATAAGTTTTTATTTAATATAAATTATTATTTTAATAATTAAAAAAACTGAAAAAACAATAAAAATTTTTTTTTGATTTTGATAAAATCAAATTTGAAATTTGAAAAACTTTAAATAAAAAAATGGCTGTAAGAAAATTAAAACCTGTAACGCCAGGGCAAAGACATAAAATAGCTGGGACATTTGATGATATAACCGCAAGTAAGCCAGAGAAGTCTTTATTAAGACCTTTGAAAAGAAGCGGTGGTAGAAATCATACTGGTAAAATGACTGTACGTCATAGAGGTGGTGGTCATAAAAGAAGATATAGAATAATTGATTTTTTGAGGAATAAAGATGAAATGTTAGCAACGGTAAAAACTATAGAGTATGATCCAAATAGATCTGCAAGAATAGCGCTTCTTGTTTATCTTGATGGTGAAAAACGTTATATAGTTGCACCTGCTGGTTTAGAAGTTGGTCAAAAAATTCAATCTGGAAAAGGTGTTGCTCCGGATATTGGAAATTCTTTATTCTTATCAGAAATTCCACTTGGAACAGTTATTCATAATATAGAATTAAAACCTAATGGAGGTGGAATTCTTGCTAGAAGTGCTGGCTCTTATGCTCAGATAACTTCCAGAGATGGAAAATATGCTATTATAAAATTACCTTCGGGAGAATCAAGAATGGTTCTTGTTACTTGTAGAGCAACCATTGGTAGTGTTTCTAATTCAGATCATTTTTTACAACGTTCTGGAAAAGCAGGTCGTTCAAGATGGTTAGGAAGAAGACCGAGAGTAAGAGGTGAATAAATACTCTAATAAGCATATACTTGAAAATAAGAAAAAAAAGAAATAGTTTAATTTAAAAAAAAATGGCAAGATCTTTAAAAAAAGGACCTTATATTTTTCATAAATTGGAGAAAAAAGTTTTAGAAATGCAAGACTCAAGAAGAAAAACTGTTATTAAAACTTGGTCGAGAAGTTCTATGATTTCTCCAGATTTTCTGGGTCTAACTATAGCTGTTCACAACGGTAATAAATTTATTCCAATTTACATTACTGAGAATATGGTTGGTCATAAATTAGGTGAATTTTCTCCAACGAGGACTTTCAGAGGACACGCAGGTAGAAAAAGAAAATAATTTGCAAATTTTGAAAAAATAAAAAAATGGGTGCAAGAAAAAGAAATATGGCAGAACGCCTAAAAAAAGAAAAAACAGAAAAATATTTTGCTGTTTTGAAAAATTGTCCAACTTCTCCTCGTAAAATGAGATTAGTCGTTGACATGGTAAGAGGAATGGAAGTAACAAGAGCATTAGATGTATTAAAATATTCTGAGAAAGAAGCATCAATAAGAGTAGAAAAATTACTTCTTTCAGCTGTTGCAAATTGGGAAGCAAAAAATGAAGGTGAATCAGTTGAAGACAATAATTTATACATAAAAGAAGCTTTTGTTGATTCAGCAAGAATTTTAAAACGTTTGAGACCTGCTCCGCAAGGAAGAGCTCACAGAATTAGAAAACGTTCTAATCACGTAACTATATCATTGGATACTAAAGTTAATGAGAAAACAGAAGAATTAGCTCTTGAAAATTTAAAAGCAAAAGAATAATGGGACAAAAAGTAAATCCTATAGGAAATAGATTAGGTATAATAAAAGGTTGGGATTCTAACTGGTATGGAGGCAACGATTATGCTGAAAAACTTGTAGAAGATAATAAAATTAGAAAATACTTAAACGTCAGACTTGCAAAGGCTAGTATTTCTAGAATAATTATAGAAAGAACTTTGAAACTTGTTACTGTTACTATTAATACTTCAAGACCAGGAATTATTATAGGTAAAGGAGGACAAGAAGTAGATAAACTAAGAGAAGAGTTAAAAAAATTAACTCAAAAAGACGTTCAAATAAATATTAATGAAATAAGAAAACCTGAACTCGATGCAATTATAGTTGGAAATACTATAGCAAGACAAATAGAAGGTAAAATTGCATATCGTAGAGCAATAAAAACTGCTATTGCGGCAACTATGCGTATGGGAGCAGAAGGAATAAAAGTTCAAATTTCTGGACGTTTAAATGGTGCAGAGATGGCAAGGTCTGAGATGTATAAAGAAGGAAGAACACCTTTACATACTTTGCGTGCAGATATAGATTATTCGCTTACTGAAGCCTCAACTAAAGTTGGAAAAGTTGGTGTAAAAGTATGGATTTGTAAGGGTGAAATTTACGGAAAACCAGATTTATCACCTAATGTTTGGGTAAAAAATCAAAAACAAAAGCCTAATTTTAGAAAACAAAGAAAATAATATTTTTTTTTAAAAAATATTTATATCTTTGTGAGATTTTTAATATAAAAAAATGTTACAACCCAAAAAAACGAAATATAGAAAAATGCAAAAAGGGAGAATGAAAGGGAATGCCAATCGTGGCAATCAACTTGCATTTGGATCTTTTGGCATTAAGTCTTTACAAACTTCTTGGCTAACAGGAAGACAAATAGAAGCAGCTCGTCAGGCAGTAACACGTCATATGAAACGTGAAGGGCAGATATGGATTAGAATTTTTCCAGATAAACCTATTACAAAAAAACCTGCGGAAGTTAGAATGGGAAAAGGAAAAGGTGCTCCTGATTCTTTCGTTGCTAGAGTTTCACCGGGAAGAATGCTTTTCGAAGCAGATGGAGTAGATTTGAAAACGGCAAAAGAAGCTTTGAGACTTGCAGCACAAAAATTACCTGTAACGACAAGATTTGTTATTAGAAGAGATTATCAAGAATAATATTTTTTTAAAATTTAATATAAAATAATGAAAATTAAAGAAATAAGAGAACTAACAAGTGATAAAATTTTAGATAAAATAACAGAAGAAGAAAATTTGCTTTTTCGTCTAAAAATGAAGCACGCTGTTTCGCCCTTAGATAATCCTTTGAAAATTAAAGAAACAAAAAGGTCAGTAGCAAGATTAAAAACTATATTAAGAGAACGTGAAATAGCTGATAAATCATAAATTTTTTTCAAAATGGAAGATAAAATTAAGAGAAATCTTAGAAAAGAAAGAGTTGGAACGGTTGTAAGTAACAAGATGGATAAATCTATGGTTGTTGCTGTGAAAAGGAAAGTGAAACACCAAAAATACGGTAAGTTTGTTAATAAAACTACCAAATTTATGGCTCACGACGAAACAAACACTTGTGATATTGGTGATATGGTAAGGATAATGGAAACTAGACCTTTGAGTAAAAACAAGTGTTGGAGATTAGTTGAAATTATTGAAAAAGTTAAATAATAATGGTACAACAAGAATCAAGATTATTAGTCGCTGATAACAGCGGTGCGAAAGAAGTTTTGTGTATAAGAGTACTTGGCGGTACTGGAAAAAGATATGCTACTATAGGTGATAAAATTGTTGTTACTGTAAAAAAAGCATTGCCTTCTGGAGAAGTTAAAAAAGGTACTGTTACACGTGCGATAGTTGTTCGTACAAAAAAAGAAATTAGAAGACCTGACGGTTCATATATTAGGTTCGATGATAATTCGGTAGTGCTTTTGAATACTACGGAAGAAATGAGAGGAACTCGTATTTTTGGACCAGTTGCAAGAGAATTAAGAGAACACAATATGAAAATTGTTTCACTTGCTCCTGAGGTTCTGTAAAAATATTTTAATAACAAATTTGAATCTTATTGATTTTATTATTTAATTTTAAAAAAATCATAAGTTCATAATTTAAAATTATGTCAAAATTACATATAAAAAGAGGAGATATTGTTTTCGTAAATGCTGGTAATGATAAAGGTAAAGAAGGAAAAGTTCTTAAAGTTTTTATAAAAAAACAAAGAGCGATGGTAGAAGGAGTTAATCTAATTTCCAAACATACGAAACCAAATTCTGAACATCCGCAAGGAGGTATTATAAAAAAAGAAGCAACAGTCCATATTTCTAATTTAATGTTGATAGAACCAACAACGGGAAAACCAACTAGAATAGGAAGAAGACTAAATGAAAATGGTAAATTAGTTCGTTATTCAAAAAAAACAGGGGAGGAAATTAAGTAATGAAATTTACACCTAATTAATTAACCAAGGAGTTGGTGCAGCTATTGCTGATAAGAAATTAATAGATATTGCAGCTGATGAACTATCTAGAATTGCTGGACAAAAAGCAATAAAAACTTTATCTAAAGTAGATGTTTCTAATTTCAAGTTAAGAAAGAAGATGCCAATAGGTATAAAAGTTACACTCAGGAAAAATAGAATGTATGAATTCTTGGAAAGACTTATTTCTGCTTCTTTACCTAGAATTAGAGATTTTAGAGGGATAAGTAGTAAATTCGATGGAAGAGGAAATTACACTCTTGGAATAACTGAGCAAATTATATTTCCTGAAATAGATATAGACAAAATTCATAAAATTTTGGGTATGGAAATTACTTTTGTTACCAGTGCGAAAACAGATGAAGAAGGTTTTGCTCTTCTAAAAGAATTTGGATTACCTTTTAAGAACAAAAAAAATAACTAAGAATATGGCAAAAGAATCAATGAAAGCTAGAGAAGTTAAGCGTCTCAAATTAGTGAAAAAATATGAGAAAAAAAGAGCTAGACTAAAAGCTGAAGGAGATTATGTTGGTTTAAGTAAATTACCAAGAAATGCATCACCTGTACGTTTACATAATAGATGTAAAATTACAGGCAGACCGAAAGGATACATGAGACAATTTGGTATTAGTAGAATTACTTTTAGAGAAATGGCTTCAGCTGGATTAATTCCAGGTATAAGAAAAGCCAGTTGGTAAAAAATTTTTTTGTAATAAAAGAATAAAATTTTAAAATAATGATAACAGATCCTGTAGCAGACTATTTGACGAGAATTAGAAACTCTATAATGGCAAAGCATAAAGTAGTAGAAATTTCTGCTTCTAACTTAAAAAAAGCAATGACAAAAATTTTGTTAGAAAAAGGCTATATTTTAAGTTATAAATTTATTGATGATAATTTACAAGGAAAAATTAAAATTGCCTTGAAATATCATCCACAAACAAAGGTGCCAGCAATCTATTTTATCTACATCACAAGGAGTAATGACTGATAAAGAAGCAAGAAGTAAAAATATTGGTGGTGAAGTTTTGTGTTACGTATATTAAAAAATTATAAAAATGTCAAGAGTAGGAAAAGTACCGATAGAAGTACCAAAAGGTGTGAAAGTAGAAATTACAAAAGATAATATTGTTCTTGTAAAAGGAAAATTTGGAGAGTTGCAAGAACAAATTGATAAAGACATTAAAGTTCGTTTTGAAAATGATAAAATTTTTGTAAGCAGAACTTCTGATTCGAAAAAACAGTTGTCTTATCATGGATTATATCGTGCCTTAATTAAAAATATGGTTGTTGGAGTTTGGTTTTCGCATAATATTTTTTTCGAAATTCCAAAAGAAGTAAAAATAGAAACAAAAACCGAAAGACGTAGTAATTCTATAATTACTTTAACAAGTCCAGATAAACAGCTCATCGGACAAGTAGCAGCAAAAATACGTTCGTTTAGAAAACCAGAGCCTTATAAAGGAAAAGGAGTTAAATTTGTCGGTGAAGAATTAAGGAAAAAAGTTGGTAAACTTGCAGCTTCAAGAATTAGAAACAGAATTAGAAAAATTATTTCTGGAACTGATACAAAACCAAGACTTTCTGTATTTAGAAGTAATAAACAAATTTATGTTCAATTAATAGATGATGTTAATGGAAAGACATTAGCATCTGAATCGTCTTTGAATAAAATTATTGCTGAAAAAGAAAATATTACAAAAACAAAACAGGCTGAATTAGTTGGTAATTTGATAGGTGAAAAAGCTGTCCAAATTGGAATATCTGATGTTGTTTTTGACAGAGGGGGTTATTTATATCATGGAAGAGTGAAATCGCTAGCAGATTCTGCAAGAAAAGCTGGACTTAAATTTTAAAAAATTATGACAACGAATATTAGGAAAGTTAAAGCAAACGACTTAGATTTAAAAGACAGGTTAGTTCATATTAATCGTGTTACGAAAGTAACAAAAGGTGGACGTACTTTCAGTTTTTCTGCTGTGGTTGTAGTTGGAAATCAAGATGGAGTAGTAGGATATGGATTAGGAAAAGCGAAAGAAGTTGTTACAGCAATTGCAAAAGGTGTAGAAGATGCTAAAAAAAATCTTGTGAAAATTCCTATTCTTAAAGGAACTATTCCACATGAACAATATGCTAAATATGGTGGAGCAAGTGTTTTTATTAAACCTGCTTCTCACGGTACAGGTGTAAAAGCTGGTGGTGCAATGCGTGCAGTATTGGAAAGCGTTGGAATTACTGATGTATTATCTAAGTCTAAAGGTTCGTCGAATCCGCATAATTTAGTAAAAGCAACTATTAATGCTTTATTGGAATTAAGAGATGCAAGAACTGTTGCTATGCACAGAGGGATTTCTTTAAGTAAAGTTTTTAATGGTTAATTTTTTTTAATAAAAAATTTTGAAAAATATTATGGCTAAGTTAAAAGTAACTCAAAAAAAAAGCAGAATAAATAGTACAAAACGTCAAAAAAGAACTCTTGATGCATTAGGGTTAAGAAAAATTAATGCAACTAGAGAATTTGAAGATACGCCTCAAATTAGAGGAATGATAGAAAAAGTTCGTCATTTAATTGCTTTTGAAGAAATTAAATAAAATTTTTATTAAAAAAAATTTAAAAATTTAAAAAAATGGATTTAAGTAGACTAAAACCTGCAGAAGGTTCCGTAAAAAAGAGAAAAAGAATTGCAAGAGGACAAGGTTCTGGAAAAGGAGGTACAGCAACAAGAGGACATAAAGGTGCTAAATCAAGATCCGGATATTCTAAAAAAATTGGTTTCGAGGGTGGGCAAATGCCGTTACATCGTAGAGTACCTAAATTTGGATTTAGAAATATAAATAGAAAAGAATATAAAGCAATTAATCTAAAAGATTTACAAAGACTTGCAGAGAAAGGTATTTTTTCAATTGATATTAATGTGATAATTAAAGCTGGTTTAGCTTCCAAAAATGAACTAATTAAAATTCTGGGACACGGAGAAATTACTCAAAAAATGGATTTATAAAATAGAGGATTTGAGAAATAGAATCCTCGCAACTCTGGGATTTTTATTAATCTATAGACTTGGCTCATTTGTGGTTTTACCTGGAATTAATCCAACTGAGCTAAGTGCTTTGGAAGAGCAAACTTCAACTGGAATTCTAAGTTTATTAAATATGTTTTCTGGTGGAGCATTTTCTAATGCAGCTGTTTTTGCTCTTGGAATTATGCCTTACATTTCGGCTTCCATTGTAATACAACTTATGGGAATGGCAATTCCTTATTTTCAGCGTTTACAAAGAGAAGGAGAAAGCGGAAGAAAAAAAATAAATCAAATTACTAGATATTTGACCGTTGTAATAACTCTTGCACAAGCACCAAGTTACATTGCTAATTTATTTGTACAGCTTCCAAAAGAAGCATTTGTAATTACCGGAACTTTATTCTGGGTTTCATCTGTAATTATGCTTGTAGCTGGAACTATGTTTATCATGTGGGTAGGAGAAAAAATAACCGATAAAGGAATAGGAAATGGAATTTCTTTACTAATAATGGTAGGAATTATTGCTAGATTACCTTTTTCTTTAATTGCAGAATTCTTCTCTCGTCTTGAGGAACAAGGAGGAGGACTTGTAGTATTTCTTGTGGAAATATTAATATTATTTTTTGTATTTGTTGTTACTATTTTGCTTGTGCAAGGAACAAGAAGAATTCCTGTTCAGTATGCAAAAAGGATAGTTGGAAATAAACAATATGGCGGAGTACGTCAATATATTCCTTTAAAAGTGAATGCTGCGGGAGTTATGCCGATAATTTTTGCTCAGGCAATTATGTTTATTCCTATGACTTTAGCTGGTTTTGCTAGCTCTGAATCTATGACTGGTTTTGTATCAGCTTTTTCTGATTTTACTGGCTTTTGGTATAATTTTGTTTTTGCTTTAATGATAATTTTATTTACTTATTTTTATACGGCATTAACAATAAATCCTACACAAATGGCAGAAGATATGAAGAAAAATGGTGGTTTTATTCCCGGTATAAAACCTGGCAAAAAGACTATAGAATTCCTTGATATGATAATGTCGAGAATTACTTTACCCGGTTCGATTTTCTTAGCTATAATTGCGATATTACCAGCATTTGCTATGTTAGCTGGAGTAAATAATCAATTCGCTCAATTTTATGGAGGAACGTCATTATTAATACTTGTTGGAGTTGTGCTTGATACTTTACAGCAAATTGAAAGTCATTTATTGATGAGACGTTATGATGGATTGATGAAATCTGGACGTATAAAAGGAAGAACTGGAGGAGCAGCACAGCAATTTGCAACTTAAGGAAAATCTTAATTTATAATTAAATCAAATAAAAAAAAATTTATTTGATTTTTTTTTATAAAATATTTTATAAAAAAAATTTTTTTTCAAAAAAACACCCAAAATTTTAATATTTTTTGTATCTCGAAATACAAAAAATTTTTTCGTAATTTGTCCAAAATTTTAATATTTTTTAATTTCAAAATAAAAAATTTTTCAAAGATACAAATAAAATATATAAAATTATATTTGTATCTTTTTGAAAAAATAGAATTATAATCATTTTAAAAATATTTGATTATATTTTAAACCATTTTTCATATATTTAATTTAAAAATATGAAAATTTTCACGAATTTTGAAAAAAAATTATTTTTTATTTTAAAATTAAAAATCTTAAAATTTTAGCGTTTTTTGGAAAAAATTTTTTTATATTTAATTAAAAAATATTAAAATTTTGGGCGTTTTTTTGAAAAATATTTTTATTTTAAAATTAAAAAATATTAAAATTTTGGGCGTTTTTTGGAAAAATATTTTTATTTTAAAATTAAAAAATATTAAAATTTTCACGAATTTTGAAAAAAAATTATTTTAAAATTAAAAATCTTAAAATTTTAGCGTTTTTTTGAAAAAAATTTTTTATATATTTAATTTAAAAATATTAAAATTTTCACGAATTTTGAAAAAAAATTTTTTTTTATTTTAAAATTAAAAATCTTAAAATTTTAGCGTTTTTTGGAAAAAATTTTTTTATATTTAATTTAAAAATATTAAAATTTTGGACGTTTTTTGGAAAAAATTTTTTTTAATTATAAAATTCATTAAAATTTTGACGTTTTTTGGAAAAAATTTTTTTTTTAATAAATTAAAAATCATTAAAAAATTGGTGTTTTTTTGGAAAAATTTTTTTTTAATAATTTAAAAATAATTTAAAAACCATTAAAATTTTCAGCGTTTTTTGAAAAAAAATTTTTTTTAATAATTTAAAAATCATTAAAATTTTCAGCATTTTTTGAAAAAAAATTTTAATAATTTAAAAATCATTAAAATTTTACCGTTTTTTGGAAAAATATTTTTTTTTAATTATAAAATTCATTAAAATTTTGGCGTTTTTTGGAAAAAATTTTTTTTTAATTATAAAATTCATTAAAATTTTGGCGTTTTTTGGAAAAAAATTTTTTTTAATTATAAAATTCATTAAAATTTTGACATTTTTTGGAAAAATATTTTTTTTTAATTATAAAATTCATTAAAATTTTGGCGTTTTTTGGAAAAATATTTTTTAATTATAAAATTCATTAAAATTTTGGCGTTTTTTGGAAAAATATTTTTTAATTATAAAATTCATTAAAATTTTGACGTTTTTTGGAAAAAATATTTTTTTTTTAATTATAAAACTCATTAAAATTTTGACGTTTTTTGGAAAAATTTTTTTTTAATTATAAAATTCATTAAAATTTTACCGTTTTTTGGAAAAAATATTTTTTTTTTAATTATAAAAATTCATTAAAATTTTGACGTTTTTTGAAAAATTTTTCAACCTGTACAAACCTAAAGTTTTAGGTTTTTTTATGATTTTTTTTCAAATAAAGTTTTTTTTTTTTTAAAAAAAAAAAACTTTATTTGAAAA